>CABRXB010000026.1 GCA_902474785.1 uncultured Eubacteriales bacterium
TCTTTGACAAAGAACTCATCACGGCCTCTGTGAAGGAGAGCGGACTGGACGCCAAAATCTTCGAAGAGATGGAAGAACGCGCCACGCCAAGCTTTTTGTATTCCCTTGCGGTGGGCTCCTTCACCCCCACCATCCTGGCTGACACCACGATGGACTACTTCTCCCTCAACGACAGGGTCAACGCAATTCAGGCCGACACCATGAAGCGTCTTGCCGGCGAGTCGCACTGCGTCATCGTCGGACGCGCGGCCGACGACATTCTCGCCGGGTTCGCCGACTGCCTCAACGTCTTTGTGCACGCCGATCTCGAAGTGCGCATCAAGCGCGTCACGGAGGAATACGGCGTCAAGGGAGACGACGACGATGTGGAGGATATCGTCGTCAAGACCGACAAGCGCCGCGCCAACTACTACAACTACATCTCGGGCAAAAAGTGGAGCGCCGCGGAGAACTACCATCTTGCGCTCGACAGCGAGCGCCTCGGCATCGCCGGCTGCGTGGAGCTCATCACTGCCACCGCGCTGCGTCTACGCCCCGACGTGAAGGGCGACAACTCCAAATAAACAAGTCAAATCACCGCCAAACAAAGGAGGCTTCTCATGGTTCAGACTGCCTGGCGCATCCTCATCGCGGAGGATGACGTTGATCTCAACAACGGCATCACCTTTTATTTCAGTTCTCAGGGCTACAAATGCCTTCAGGCCTTTGACGGGGCGCAGGCGCTCGAACTCTTTGAGAACAACATTGTCAACCTTGCCATTCTCGACGTCATGATGCCTATCAAGGACGGCTATGAGGTGCTGCGCAGCCTGCGTTCGCATTCCAAGGTGCCCATCATCATGCTCACCGCCCTGTCTGAAGAGCGCGACAAGCTCGAGGCCTTCTCGGGCGGGTGCGACGATTATCTGAGCAAGCCCTTCTCGCTCAAAGAGCTTGAAGCGCGCGTGCAGGCGCTCATCACCCGCACCTACCAGCCCGACAGCAAGGTCATCAGCGACCTCACCTTCGGGGCGCTCTCGGTCAACACCGACCGGCGGGAGATCTCCTTAAACGGCGTGCCGCTGGTGCTCAAGCGCAAGGAGTATGAGCTGCTCTATTTTCTGCTCTGCAACCCGGGGCGCGCCTTCTCGCGCGAAGCCCTGATTGAAAAGGTGTGGAGCGAATCCGACATCAACGACTACCGCACGGTGGACAGCCATGTGAAGCGGCTGCGCAAACTGCTGGGCGACTATGGAGACTGCATTCAAACCGTGTGGGGCCTTGGCTACAAGCTGGTCATGAAAGAGTAGCTTCTTTTCCCACGGCCGGGTTTTTGTCCTCTCCCGTCAACCGGTGTCAACAAAAGGGGGACGTTGCCTTTTTCCCGCAGCGTCTTCCTTTTTTATCCGCATTTTGGAGGTGAGCGCAGCTTGCGCCTGTTTACAAAGTTCTGGATTGCCATTGTGGGCGTCACCATGGCGGTGCTGCTGCTGGCCATCTCGGTGTATGCCTATATGCTCTACAGCACGGAGAGCAACGCCATCCTCACCATGATGGGAGAGCAGTCGGCCACCATCTCCACCATGATCAACAACGACATGCCGCCCAAGGACATCTATGCCAATATGAGCCGTTTTTGTCTGGCTCGAAGCGCCGCCTCCATTCTCTATGACCGCGCCGTGCCTGAAAACTCTCCCTCCTACTATGTCAGCGCCACGCTTCAGTCGGAGCTGGAAAGCTGCGCCGAACTCTATGAGGAGGCCGTGACAACGGGCGAGGCGCTCACAAGCCGCCTGCCCGCGGGGGAGGGCGAGCGCACCTCCACCCTGCTGCTCTACGGGCGCGCCATGCCCGACGGACGCTATCTTCTCATGGCCTGCCACGTGGCCACTTTTTACGGCGCGCTTTTGGTCCAGGCGCGCACCATCACGCTCATTTTACTGGTCTCCATTTTGCTCACAACGCTGCTCTCAAGCCTGCTCGCGCGCACCATCGTCAGACCCCTCAAGGACATCGACTACGCCTCGCAGCAGATTTCCGCCGGCAATTTCGACGTGCACATCGAGGCCAAGGGCAGCTGGCATCGGTGGCCCGCTCCATCAACACCATGAGCGAGCAGCTCAAACGCTCGGACAGCTTCAAAAACGAGATCATCTCCAACGTCTCACACAACCTTAAAACCCCCATCGCCGCCATTTTGACCTACACCGAACTGCTCAAAAGCTGCGACGGCATCGACCCCGAGCAGCAGCAGCAGTTCATAGAGATCATCGACGCGCGCGCGCGCACGCTCGAGGGCATGGTCAAGTCGATGATCCTGCTCTCCAAAATCCAGTCGGGCGGCACACAGATCCGTTTCGAGGTCATCGACCTTGAGGAACTCTGCCAGGACACGCTCGACAGCTTTCAGGTTCTGGCCGACAAGAAAAATCTTACCCTGCGCCTGACCTGCGCCCAGGACATCCCCGCCGTTGTCAGCGACTATGAAAAGCTCTCGACCATCCTGAGCAATCTGCTCTCCAACGCCGTCAAGCACAGCTTTCCGGGCCACGCCGTGGATGTGATGCTCTCTCGCGAGGGCCGCTCAACCTGCGTCACGGTCGCCGACAGCGGCGAGGGCATCCATCCGGAGGATTTGCCCCACATCTGGGAACGCTTTTTCAAGTCCTCTCACTCCAAGATCAGCCGAGACGAGGGGTCGGGCATTGGGATGCACATCGTCAAATCCATGTTTGATCTGCTCGAATACCCCTATGATCTCGACAGCGTGCCCGGCGAGGGCACCACCGTGACCTTCACCATCCCCGACCTCGACGAGGTGCCAAAGTCCTAAACGAGCATGCCCCTTTTCTCATACTGCCTGACGGTTCGTCAGACTCTTGAACGGAAAGGAGATCTTCCCCATGCCCGCCTCTTCCAAGCCCGCCACCCCGATGCGCATCTATCTTTTCTACAGTTGCCTGAGCTTTTGCATGAACATGGTGCACCCCGTCACGCCGACACTGGTCAAGGATCTGGGGTTCTCCTCGCTGCTCTACAGCTCGCTTTCCTCCACGCTCGCGCTGACAAACTTTTTGTGCGCGCCGCTGTGGGGATACTACAGCGACCGCCACGGTCGCCGCCCCGTGCTGCTCATCGGAACCGCCATGTATGCCTGTTCACAATTTCTCTTCTCGCGCGCCACCACGGTGCCTTTGCTGCTGCTCGCGCGGCTGTGCGGCGGCATCGGCTCGGCGGGCTATCTCACAGGAAGCCTCGCCTATGTTGTCGACGTCTCCGACGCGCAAAACAGGGGGCGCAGCCTCGCCATTTTCACGGCGCTCACCTCCATTTCCGCCTCCTTTGGCTATCTGACCGGCGGTCTGCTTGGCACCATCTCGGTGCGCACCACCTTTTTCGTGCAGCTCACGCTGCTTGCCGCCTGCGTTGCGCTGGGGTATTTCATCCTGACAGAGTCGCGCGAAGAACACGCCCTGGCCCTCTCCCGCGCCGACACGCAGGCCAAGAAGTTCTACGACTTCAAGGCCATGGGCCAGATTATGACGCTGCCCGTCGCCCTCTTTTTGCTCTCGGTCGTCCTGGCCAGCTTTGGCACCATGGGCTATGACAACGCCTTCAACTACTACATCAAAGACGTGCTGGCCTTCCCCTCCTCCTACAACGGCTTCATCAAGGCCGCCACGGGAACGCTGGGACTGATCGCCAACTTCACGCTCAACTTGTGGCTCATCCGCCGATACAAGCCGGAAAACACGCTGCTCGTGCTCTTCCCCTGCTGCGCCGTCTCTCTTCTTCTTGCGCCGCAGATGGGCTCGGTCGTGCCCTTCCTGGGGATTTGCATCGTCTTTTACTTCTTCAATTCCATCTATCTGCCCATTCAGCAGACCATGATGACCCAGATCAAGACCGAAAACACAGGGCTGCTCTCGGGCATGTTCAACGCCGCCAAGAGTCTTGGCAACTTCTTTGGCCCGCTCTTCATGAGCTTTGTCTATGCAAAGGGGACGCTGCTGCCCTTTTATTTCGCTTCGCTCGCCTTTGTGCTGCTGTTGCACCGCCGCTTCGGGGCAAAAGAGGAGCAGGCGCAGCAGAGCGCATCGGTTCATCCGATGTGACGCAAGCCCACAAAAGTGCCGCTTTTAGGGGATTTTTATAAAGACGCCCTGCCATGGGGCCTTTCCCCTAGCGCGCCTTTTGAGGACAAGACTTTTGCGCCTGGGGCTTTTATAAAAAAGACGCTCTTTGCGCAGCCTGCATCCTTTTTCATGCAGAGCCCCATCTCCGCCATATCACAGAAAGGAGAACCCCTCCCTTGTCTCACTCTAGAAAAGCCACGCCCGCGCGCCTTTTGTTTGTCTACACCTTTTTTTGCATCGCCTCCAACTTTGTTCACCCCGTCACCCCGGCCCTCATCCAGAGCCTCAACTTCCCCTCTTACATGTTTGGCGCCGCCTTTTCCGCCATGTCCTTGGCAAACTTCGTCTTCTCCCCCTATTGGGGCTATCTGAGCGACCGCAAGGGCCGCCGCTTCACCATGCTGCTCGGCATGGCGATCTACACCATCGGGCAGTTTGCCTTTTCAAGGGCCACCACCATCCCCGGCGTTCTGCTGGCACGGGCGCTGGCGGGCACCGGGTCCGCCTCTTACATGGCGGTCTCCCTGGCCTATCTGGTGGACATCACAAACGAGGAAAACCGCGGCCGCTATCTCGCCTATCTCATGGCCTTTCAATCGCTTTCGGCCTCGGTTGGCTATCTGATCGGCGGCACGCTGGGCGACTACAACATCATGTATTCCTTTGTCGCCCAGGTGGTCATGCTGGTGCTGGGCACGCTGCTTGCCTACATGATGATTGGAGAATCCCGCTCGCCCGAGGCCATGGCGGTCTCCCTCTCTGACACGCAGGCCAAAAAGTTCTATGATTTCAAGGCCATGGGCAAGATCATGACGCTGCCGGTCGCCTTCTTTTTGATTTCAGTGTGCCTGGCCACCATCGGCACGCAGGGCTATGACAACGCCTTTAACTACTACATTCGAGATGTGTTTTCCTTCCCGCCCTCCTACAACGGTTACATCAAGGCCGCCACAGGACTTGTGGCGCTTGTCGCCAATTTCACGCTCAACCTTTGGATCATCAGGCGCTTTTCCCCAGAAAAGGCCCTGCTCATTTTGCTTCCCATTTGCGCCGCCACGCTGCTGCTCATCCCCACGATGAAGACAACCGGCAGCTTTCTTGCCGTCTGTATGATCTTCTATGTCTTCAATGCCATCTACCTGCCGGTGCAGCAGGCGATGATGGCGCAGGTGAGGACGGCGAACACCGGCCTGCTCGCGGGCATGTTCAACGCCGCCAAAAGCGCGGGCAATTTTGTGGGGCCGCTGGCCGTTGGCTTTTTGTACGACGTCGGCAACAAGCTGCCATTCTATCTGGCGGCCTTCGCCTTTTTGCTCTCCACAGGCGCGCTCTTGCTGCGCAGGCCTGAACATCAAACACATGCCCAAAAGGAGGAGATTTCATGTTGACCTTTGAAGACTACCGTCAGGCCGCAGACCTTCTCAGCGAACGAACAGGCGGGTTTTCCCCCGAGGTGCTGCTCATCCTCGGCACCGGCGTCGGCTACCTGGCCGAGCAAGTGGAAGACGCCGTGGTGATTCCCTATGGCGAGGTGCCCCACATGCCGGTCTCCACGGCGAGCTCCCACGCGGGCAACTTTGTCTTTGGAACGCTTGGCGGCCGGCGCGTGATGATCATGCAGGGCCGCGTGCACATTTACGAGGGCTACACCGCGCAGCAGGTGGCCTACCCCGTGCGCCTTGCGCGGCTGCTCGGCTGCGAGCGCATGATCGTGACCAACGCGGCGGGCGCCGTCAACTACAACTACCGTGTGGGCGACATCATGCTCATCAGCGACCAGATCCGCCTGTTTGACCCCGATCCGCTGATCGGCCCCAACATCGAACAGTTTGGCGGCCGCTGGTGCGACATGTCCGACGTCTACAGCGCCGAATACCGGGAGCTCGCCCGCCAAGTGGCCTGCGAGATGGGCATTCAACTGCGCGAGGGCGTGTATTTCTACTTCACGGGGCCCCAGTTTGAGACGCCGGCTGAAATCCGCGCCGCCCGCATTCTGGGCGGCGACGCCATCGGCATGTCGACGGTGCCGGAGGTCATCGCCGCCGTCCACTGCGGCATGAAGGTGCTCGGCTTCTCGCTGCTGACCAACATGGCTGCGGGCATGGTCAAGCGGGCCTATGTGCCCGGCGAGGTGACGCAGACGGCGCAAGCCGTCAAGGACACCTTTTGCGCGCTGGTCAAAAATTGCCTCATCCGCCTTGCCTGAACGAGAAAGGAGTGTTCCCTCATGGAATTTGATCTTCTGTTTTGCGATGTCACCGTGCTGACCATGGACGACGAGCGTCCCATCCTCACCCATGCCTACCTCGGCGTTTCGGGCCGCAAGATCGCCTATCTTGACACTGTGCCCCCCCAGGGAAAGGCGCGCCGCACCCTCACCGCGCCCGACTATGTCCTGCTGCCCGGGTTTTTCAACACACACACCCACCTTGGCATGAGCATTCTGCGCGGCTATGCCGACGACTGCGAGCTCGACACCTGGCTCAAACAATACATCTGGCCGGCCGAGGCCAAGCTGACGCAGGAGGCCGTCACTGCGTCCAATTCGCTCTCTCTGGCCGAGGGCATCGCCTCGGGCACCATCTCCTTTACCGATATGTACTTTTTCGAGCCGCAGCTCGCCGAGCTCTGCCTCACGGCCGGCTGCATGGCCAACCTCTCCAACGGGGCCATGAGCTTTGATGAGCACTATGACAAGGCGGCCGACCGCGCCTGGGCCGAAATTGAGATTCTCGCGCGCGACTATCACAACGCCGACGGCCGCATCAAGGCCGACGTCGCCATCCACGGCGAATACACCTCCCATCCCGAGGTGTGGGAGGTGGCCTCTGCCTTTGCCGCCGAACGCGGACTCAACATGCACATTCATCTGAGCGAGACCAAAGCCGAGCACGAGGCCTGCATCGCCCGCTACGGCAAGACGCCGACCGCCATGCTCGACAAATACGGCGTATTTGGCACGCGCACCACCGCGGCCCACTGCGTCCATGTCACCGAAGAGGACATGGACATTCTGGCCGCCCGCCATGTGACGGCGGTGCACGACCCGGGCAGCAATCTCAAGCTGGCTTCGGGCGTGCAAAACACGGCAAAGCTGCTGCAAAAGGGCGTCAACGTCTCGCTTGCGACCGACAGCGCCTGCGCCATCAACACAAACGAGCTCTTTTTCGAGCTCAAGCTGGCCGCTATTCTTCACAAGGGCATCCATTTGAACCCCACCCTGATCTCCGCAGACGAGGCGCTGCGCCTTGCCACAAAAAACGGGGCTTTTGCCCAGGGCAGGGAGTTGGAATCGGGCGTGCTGCGCGTCGGCATGGACGCCGATCTCATTGCGCTGGACTTTGACAAGCCCCACCTGCTGCCCTGCCACGACGTAGCCTCCAATGTGGTCTATGCCGCCCGCCCCACCGACGTCTGCCTCACCATGTGCAAGGGCGCCGTCCTGTATGAAAACGGCCAATGGCTCACGCTCGACATCGAGCGCATCAAATATGATGTAAAGAATATTGCCTTGCCATGCTTAAAGAAGTAGCTTTCGGCCGGCTTGACCTGCAATCGAGGACGCAATCCCGTTGAAGGCATCTCTTCTCTGCCCGATTTGCAAAATCAAAAAGACGCAGATTTTGGGGCGTGTGAGCGGGGCTGACGCTCACACGCCCCTTTTTCCCGTTCGCCTCTCTTTGACAAGACGCATATCCCCTGTTTGCACTGAAAAAACAAGGATAGGAAGGTGCGCCCATGAAACGACACCTGGCTTTGCTGCTGGGCCTTGCCCTGCTGATGGGACTGTGCGCCTGCGCCAAGCCCCATCAGCCCACCGATGAAGAGGTGCTGCAAGCCTATCAGCTTGCAACAGAAACGGCCTCTTGGTTTCGCATTTCCACGCTGCCGACCGACCCTGCCGACACAAAAGAGCATCTTGGCGACTTCTCCTATGCAAAGGTAATTTCCTTTACATCTCGCAACCAACTCAGGGAACACCTGCTGACCCTGTTCGATCAGGAGCTTTCCGACATTCTGCTGGATGGCAGCGACTATATCGACATTGACGGCGCGCTCTATACCCTCGATGCCGCAAGGGGCACTGACCCCGCCAAGGGAGAGGAGAGCTATGCTGTCGTCCGGGAGCGCGACGACAAGATCGTGCTGGAAGTGACCGTCGAGCTGCTCGGCGGCGAGAATTTTACCGAAGTGGTTGGAGGCGAAGTCTATGACTTTCCCTTTGAATGGGTGGAAAATCGCTGGGTGTTCACCAGTTTTCCCGAAATTCGGTGATGTTTGATGGAACATCCATCTTGGGCCAGCGGCATTTGTATTGCAAAATAAAAGGGCGTTTGGAACCTGACAGGTTCCAAACGTCCTTTTGTTGTGGAGAGACCTTCAATCTCTGCAACTTTGCTCCAACAACCTCTCAAAAATCTGCTCACAGAGCTGATCCAGCGCCTGCGCCGTTTCACAGCAGCGGTCGATCTCGACAAAGGGCACACCGGCCCTTTCACAACGGCTTTTTAGCTTTCCGTGGTCTACGATCAACTGCGAAAGCTCGCCTTCCATGGGGTGCTTTCGCCACTCGATTGCGTTTTCATGCAGGCGTATTGCCTCAAACGCACGCTCAAGATACGCCTGTGAAAAGATCAGGTAGAGCGCCATCACCTCCTGCCCAAGCAGCGCGCCGACCTCTTCAGGCGGCAGATAACACCCCTCCAGGATGATATGCTGCCTGTTTTCAAGGCAGGTGTCGGCTATGCCCTTGACAATGCCCCAGAGCTCCGGTGTAATGGCCTGGTCGGGAGACGATGCGCTGAAAGAGGCTCTCCCCGCTCGAATCAGGCCCATCTTGATATGGTCAAGACTGGTGTAGGGAATGTGGGTGCGCTGCATCAGGTTCTGGGAAAAGAGCGTTTTTCCCGTGTGGCTCTCTCCGCCGATGAAAATCACCATGGCGTTACTCTCCCCTTTCTGTTTTCCCGCTCATTGCCCGGGAAAAGGTCAATGCTTTTAAGGCTTTTTTTGAGGCTGGCGCCAGAAAAAAGGATCGACTGGACGGCTGCAGCAGCTTCGTTCAACCTTGTTGATCTCAGGGTGTGCTGCGAAATTCCAGACCGCTTTCGTTGCAAGGAGCAACGGCGCAAAGGCTCTTACATTGCCATTTTTTTCACGGCAGGAGCCGTGCGGCGGTCTACCTGTTGGCAGACCGGCGGACGACGATCAAGGGTTTTTTGCCGCCATTAGCCATCCACGCCTGTGGGCAATGGGCAGACTCAAAGCCGTCTGCGCCGTTTTTTGCAGGCGTCAGTCTTTTCATCGACCTGCGCCATAAGTCAT
>CABRXB010000027.1 GCA_902474785.1 uncultured Eubacteriales bacterium
CAGCGCAGTCTTCCCGGTTATTAAGATATAGATTCGGTTGCCCTGCCAAGATTTGCGCTTGGCGCAAGCTTTTTTTGGAAGCAACCGTGCTTTGACTTGGTGCGAAACGATGTTTCAAAAAGCGATCGGGGCGCAATTTGCACAAACGCATGCACCGCCCTTTTCGCCGTCTTGAAACAGTCTAAAACAACTGATGCGTATTATGACAGCGCACCCCGTCCCAGACAAAGCCGGTACGGTGGTAAACAAGATTGCGCTTTTTCAATTGACAACTTTCTTGATTGAGCTGATAAAAAAAGGGTTTTGACCCAAACTATCACAGACCCATTTTGATGGAAGGATGTGCAAAAGAAGGTGAAACCGCAAAATCAAAAGGCCCCGCTTTGGAAGCGAGCAACGCCCGGCCTGCTGGCAGGCGTGGTCAACGGGCTGTTTGGCGGAGGGGGAGGGCTTTTGCTCGTGCCAATGCTGCGCCGCCTGTCGGGGCTTGAAACACACAAGGCGCACGCCACGGCGATTGTGACCACGGCCTGTCTGTCAATTGTGAGCTTGATTGTCTATTTGAATCGCGGCGTTGTAGACTGGGAGCTCGCCGTGCCGCTTGCCATGGGAGGCGCTGTGGGCAGCGCCATTGGCGCGCTATGCCTCAACCGTGTGCCGACCAAGCTGCTTCGCAAGGGCTTTGCCCTTTTTTTGCTGTTTTCAGCGTGGAGGATGTATGTGGGATAAGATATGGTTGGCCCTGCTCGGGGGCGGCGTGGGGATTTTAAGCGGAATGGGCGTGGGGGGCGGCAGTCTGCTCATTGTCTTGCTCTCGGCTTTTATGCAGGTGGAGCAGGTGACGGCGCAGGGCGTCAACTTGGTCTATTTTTTGCCGGCTGCCGCCATTGCCGTGGTCATCCACTGGAAAAAGGGAAATATCGACGGCAGTGTGGCAACAGCAGGAAGCCTGGCGGGTTTGGCCACGGCGCTAGCAGGGGCGCTGATCGCCCTGAACATGGAGGCAAAGTTGCTGAAAAAACTCTTTGCAGGGTTGCTTTTTCTCGCGGGAATTTCAGAATTATTTGACAAAAAGGGGACATTGAAAGATTGACGACTCTCCTGTATAGCTGTTATAATGGGGTGTAAAAATTGACAATTTTCGACAAAACAAAAAGTGTTCAAATTGGGAGGTAAACAATGAAGACGCTGCGGATGCTGTGCAGCACAGGGCTATTGCTGTTATGTCTGTGTTACAATGTCTGCGCTGCCGAGGGGCCCGCCTTCAAGGTGTCCGAAGTTACAGTTTCCGGCCAGGAAGAGACAGTCGCATTGCCGGTCTCCATTGTCGGCAATCCGGGCATCACAAAATTTGACCTGATTGTGGACGCGGGCAGAGAGGTGATCTTTGATTGCATCGTGGCGGATGAGCAGACGTTGTGTGACCAAGCGTCGTTTCAGAGTCAAAGCACGCGCGTGACCTGGAGTTCGTCGGATGTGCTGACAGGCGATGGCATCCTCTTTTATGTTCGTTTTTATACGCCGTTGTCGGGAAGTTATCCCGTTACAATCAAGCTCCTGAGCGTCACGGGAGAAACCGGGGAGGAGCTTTGCGACACTTTTGAAAGTTTTCCCGGCTCTTTGACAGTGGGAGAACTGGAACGAAGCGACTTTGAAATCATCTTTTACACCGACGCCTCCAGGAAGACGGCGATCAACGCCGATGCCCCTGCAACGGCTGCAACGCTGCAAGAGGCGATTGCGGCGGTGGAGAATTCGAAATACAAGGTGGGCGATGTATTCATGCTCGCCGATGTCTCTGGCGGAGAGTCCATTGTAGTCAGCGCGGATGTGGATGTGACAATTGACCTTTGCGGACATGACGTCGACGTGCAGAATGCGCACGCCATTGTCAATGCCGGGACACTGCAACTGGAGGATAGCGGCAGAAATCCGGGGCTTGTGTCGAGCAACACTGAGAGCGCGATTCACAACATGGGGCGGCTGACAGTACAGGGCGGCGCCTATTGTGGCAAATATGCCATTTTGAACGAGGGGGTGGTATCCTCCATTTCAGGCGGGTTTTTTCGTGCAGAGGGCGAGCTCTTTTATGGAAGCTGCCCGCTTGCCGACAAGATGAGGCTTGCCATTGTGGTAGATGAGCGCAGCGAGTTTTATCAATTCTGGCAGGTGCAGCCCGCGCCAGACTGCACCGTGACTTTTTACGACGAAGATGCGGTGACAATGCTGCACAAAGTCACCGTTTCCTATGGAGCTGCGGTGACGCCGCCGCCCGATCCTCACAAGGAGGAGAACGAGTGGTTCTCCTATGAGTTTGACGGATGGTATACGGCGCAGATAGGCGGCGAACGAGCGGAGTTTTCAAACGTGACCCAGTCTTTTTCGGTCTACGCTCGGTATACGACGGCAAAGCACGTACATCGCTACACCCTAAGCGTGGTTGCGCCAACCTGTATCGCGCAGGGGTATACCCTTCATCAATGCAACTGTGGCGACAGCTATCAGGATACGTGGACGCCGCTGATCGCCCACACCTGGGACGAAGTGCAGATGGATGGCGTGTTTTCCTGTGGGGTTTGCCATGCGCTGCGCGCAGCGATTCATGTCGATGTTGTGCAGGCGCAGCCAATGGAACCCGCCTTTGTGGTAGAGGCGAGTTGTGGACTTGACGTGGAGTTTGGCGGCTCCGCCGTAACGCTCTATCCCGATGCGCTGGCGGCTCTTGCACGGGGGAAGGGCTCGCTTCTTGTGACAACAGATGTGGGCAGCCTCGAGCTCGACCACGCTGCGTTGGCGGAACTTCTAGAGATTGCAGCCGGCCGCAACGTCACGGTGGGGCTGTCTTTTTGTGAGCCTGTGCGCAGCGCCTCGTCCGATGAGGTGGAGCGGGAAATCAGGCAGATTCAAGAGGGCGGCGGCAGAGTTTATCAGCTTTCCATGATTTGCGACGGACAGGAAATTCTGGAAAATGGATTTCAAACAGGACTTGCCACGTTGCGCGTCCCCTTTGCGCTGGAGCCGGGAAAGGCGCTGCTGGCTCGCAGCATCGACAGGCATGCCCTTTCAAAAGTGGTGCAAGCCTCGTTTGCACAGGGGAGCTGCACGGTGACGGTTGACCGCCCCGGCTGGGTTGGGCTGACGAGCTGCGACGAGGGCACGCAGGTTGGCCTTTTTGAAAGAACGGCCAATGTCAACGCAGGCGAGCAGGTGGAGGTCGATCTCATCTTGCAAGCGGATGCCGGACAGTGGTTGGAGGGCGCCTCGATCACTGTGTGGTACGACGCAGATGCGCTGTTCTTTGTGGAGGCAAGGCATCTGCCGGAGGGTCTTGCGGTGACGCGGCTACCCAATGAGGGCGGGGATGATCTGCTGCTGATCTCAGGCGATCTGGGACAGGGCATTGAACTGTCGCAGACACAGTGTGTCTTGGGGACGCTTGTCTTTTCTTTTGATGTCTCTGGCAGGACAGGAAACACCGCGGTACGCGTGGTGAAAGCGCCCATGTTGACCCTGTCCGGCAGTGCGGAGCAGGTTGCGGCGACGAGGGACGCCGAGCTGTCGCTGTGGAATATCACAGTGGAGCTCGAAGCGGCAGAGCACGTGACCATGGCGCCCAGAATCGCCTATGCCAAATATCGACAGGCGGGGCTCTATGAGGACGCCGCGCGCGAACATGCGCTCGAAGACCCACGACCGACGGCAGACGAGGGCTATGTGATGGACGACGACTGCTGGTATGTGCCGGGCCTAGAACAGCGCGTCAGCTTTTCTGACCTGCAAAAGATGGCCTTTTCCCAAAGCGTTCGCTGCCAAGCTGTTGCGACGCCCATTGTCTATTTCATTACATATCACACAAAACCCGGTCAAAATCATCCGGACAACCCTTCGAGCTACACGGTGGAAAGCGAGATCGAGCTGCAGGACGCAGTGTGGGCCCACGGAAAATTCATCATGTGGAGCGACAGGGAAGGGCAGAATGGCCGGCAGGTAAGCCATATCCGGAAGGGAAGCATGGGTGATCTCGAACTATGGGCGGTATGGGAACCGTTTCAGTATCCCGTGGAGCTGCCCTCCCAAATTGATGTTTTGTCCGGGGTGGAACAGGGACTTGTCTGTGCCGGGCAGGACGTTGTGTTTACGGCAAATCCCGATGCAGGATATCGACTTGTCCACGTTCGTTATATGGTGAATGATGGTAGGGCACTGGAGCTGACGGCCATAGACGGCGTTTACCGCATCGAAGGCGCGATGGTCACAGGAAAGCTGACCATTCTGGTGGAGCAGATCCTGGATGGCAAGGTGACGTTGCTTGGCAAAGATCAGTATCGCGCCGTACCCATAGGGCACAGCGTGTTGAAATTCACCGTGCCAAAGGCGCTGACGTCGGGCGCCTTTGTTGTGGGACAAGCGCCTCTGTTTTATTCGCCTCTCTACAGCAGTCCCGAGCAGGAGCAATTTGTCTATGTGACCATCGTCCAAACGCCGGATACACAAGAGGAGCTCTTGTCACGCATCACAGTGGATGTCAGCATGCAGACGCAAACGCTCTCCTATCGCGGCGATCTCACAGGGGATGGGACCATTGGAGAGAACGACGCAGGGCTTGCCTATTTGCTTTACACAGGGCGCATGGACGCCGATCAATCCTTTTCCGTTTCGATCCGTCAGCGGCTTGAAGCCGATGTCAACGGCGACGGATGTGTGGATACAACCGATGTACAGCGCATTCTGACGGCTGCATGGGGATTGTCGTAAAGGGGGAGTCCCCGCAGCGTCAAGGGGCGCGCTTCACTCAGAAGC
Source organism: uncultured Eubacteriales bacterium (assembly GCA_902474785.1). Lineage (GTDB taxonomy): Bacteria > Bacillota > Clostridia > Oscillospirales > Feifaniaceae > Galloscillospira. The sequence goes on from CABRXB010000027.1 coordinate 4,801, forward strand.
GCGCCCCTTTTTGCGGGCGATACGTCGGCGATTTCAATGGCCAAAAGATGAAACAGTCAGGCGCAAATCAGCCTGAACTTTACTGTGCCTTGATCGGCAGATCGGCAGCGCGACTTGCTTGGCGCGCCGCCTTCGCCCGGTTTCATTCTCACGCGCACATGATCTGGCGGCTTCAAGGGGTGAGATGACGCTATGGCGAGCCGGCTTTTTGTCTGCAAGAGGCGAAAAGACCTTCGCACGTTTTTGCAGAAGGTCTTTGTGGTTGGTTTCCAGTTGGCCGAAAGTAGAGGTCAAAACCCAAATCCAGCCTTTCTTGACAGACTGGGCGCGGACGCTCCTTTGTCGCCGCTGCTCCAGCAAGACGCTTGAACCCGGACTGGGGCTAAGAAAACAGCGACTCTTTCAAGATTCTGCATTGGCCACTCGCACTTGACATGCAAATCGGGACTATAATGGTCATGCCTTTTTGCAGTCAATTTTGTCATCAAAACGATGTTTTTCTTGAGAGGCATGGCTTGTTGTAAGCTCTTTTAAAAATCATCTGCGTTTTTTGAGTGAGATTGTGCCGCTACTTACCGTCGTCACCGCAGGCTGTCGAGGTAGTCCTGCAGAATGATGGTGGCCGCCACCGCGTCGATCACGGCCTTGCGTTTTTTGCCGCGCACATTGGTTTCATTTAAAATATGTGTGGCCGAGATGGTGGTGTTGCGTTCATCCCGCAAAATGACTTCGCCGGGAAAACGCTGCTCGAGAAGCTCCTTGAATGCAAGCGTCTTTTGCGCGCGCGGGCCAGAGGAGCCGTTCATGTTTTTGGGGTAGCCGAGGATGATGCAGGAGACGTCGTGCTGCGCCGCGGCCTGCGCCACGGCGTCGGCCACGCGCACGGGGTCTTTCCCGGTCACGACGCCGGCAGAGCGCGCGAGCAGCAGCAGTTCATCCGAAACGGCAAGACCGGTGCGCACGTCGCCATAGTCCACGCCAAGGATTTTCTTGTGTTTAGGGTTCATGGTGACCTCTTTCCAGCAGCGCACAGGCTGCAATTGCATTTTGAGCGGCCTGCTGTTTCAGGCGGGCTGCGGATGCGCGCGTACGCTGCGCCGCGCTGTCGTCTTGCAAAATGGCCTCGAGGTGACGTTCGAGCATGGCCTCGTCAAGCTGCTCGCAGTCGACGGTGCGCGACTCTTCCAGCATTTCAAAAAAGGCGCTGACTTTCTGATCGTAGACGATGCCGACCGACGGCACGCCGGCCGCCGCCGCAAAGATGAGGGCGTGCAGCCGCATACCCAGCGCGGCGCGCGCATTGGTGATGGCGCTGAGAACCTCGGCGCTGTCCCCTTCAAACAAAGAGACGTTTGCTTTCATTTTGCGCGCCACCTCGCTGCAGATGGCGGTGTCGGCCTTTTTTTGAAAGGGGACGAAGAGAACTGGCAGGTCGTATTTGATTGCGACATTGTCAAGCGTTTTGGCCAGCTTGTCTTCAAATTGCGCGTCGTTTTTGGGCCAGCTTCGCAGCGATACGGCGAGGTAGGGCTTTTTGGGGAGGTTGGGCAGGCGCGGCAGCGGGTCCTGCACCGCCGTGAACACCTCGTCGGCTGTGAGCGTCACCCGGCTGTCGGGCACGCCGAGGGTGTGCAGCAGACGCATGGAATCGGGGTCGCGCAGCGTCATGACGTCGACATGGCGCAGCACTCTTGCTGTGGTACGACGGCTGCGCGACGTGCGCAGCGGGCCGATGCCGTTACCATAGAGCATGGTTTTGCATCCGCACAGGCGGGCGACGCGCAGCAGCGTGAGGTAGTAGATGAGAGATTTCGCGCTCGTGACATCCTGCAGCAGCGAGCCGCCGCCAAAGATCAGCACCTCGCTGCGCCGCATGGCGCTGAGCACCTGAAAAAGCGAAAAACGCCGCGCAAGCGCCACCTCCTGACGGCAGGAGGCGGCGTTCGTGGTGTGGTTGAGCACACAGATGTTCGCCTGTGGCGCGCGACTAAGCAGGTTTTCCACGATGGTGGAGAGTAGCAGCTCGTCGCCTGCGTTGCCATAGCCGTAGTAGCCAGAGAGCAAAAAGTCGTAGTGCGCGTGCTTTTGACAGAGCAGCGCCGCGCGATAGCACCGTATGGCATCCTGCACCATGCGGTCGGCCGAGTAGTGGCGCAGCACCATGGCTCTTCCAAAATCCCCATCGCCGTTTTCCAGCAGCTGTGTGACAACGTTGGAAAGACAGGGCTGCTCGGGCCACTCATGCCCGCGACAGGTGAGGTTTGTCTCCTGTGCCGCAGCAAGGGTGCTCTCGTTGAGAGCGCCCAGATATCCCGCCGTGCCCGCCAGCAACACGGGTTTTGCACAGGAGGCGGCCTCCAGCGCCGCGCGCGAAACGCCATAGAACACATCGCAGGCGTTGCAAAAGCGGGGGATGTCGCTGCGAGGGCCGGTGAGCACAACATAGGGCTCGCCCGCCTGCAAATTGAGTTCGTCGGCGGCGGCCTGAAATCGGGGATAGTTCTCGCCGCCGCCCACCACCACGATGCGAAGGTTCGGAATGGCGCGCCGCAGCAGCGGCGCCTCTTCAAACAGGCGGGCCACGCCGCCGTCGGCGTCGGCGTCAAGGCGCGAAACACTGAGCAGCACCCGGTGCTCGGGCAGCAGAGAGAGCTCTTCGCGCAGAGCCTGTCCCTGTGCCGCATCGGGGCAAAAGAGGTCGGTGTCGATGCCGTTGACCGTGACAAAGATGTCGCGCCCGGGCACCTTGTAGTTTTCCATCAGATAGGTGCGAATGTCGTCGCTTACGGCAAGGCTTTTGCACCCCCACCGCGTGAGCAGGCGCAGCGAGAGCGAGACGTTGTAGCTCCCGTGCACGGTGGTGACAAGCGGGACGCCGCGCATGCGACAGATGGAGGACAGCAAAAAAGCCGGGATGCGGGCGTGCGCATGCACGAGGTCGGGGCGCTCCTCCCGCATGATTTTTGAGAGAATGCGCCATGCCCGCAGCATGCTGGCGGGCGAGCGCGAGTTGAGCGGCGCTTCGATGTGGCGCACGCCGGCCGCCTTGAGGCGGTCGACAAAGATGCCGCCCGCTGAAACGGCCACAACGTCCAGGCCGCGTTGCCGCAGCTTGAGGCAAAGCTCCACAATGTGGGTCTCCGCGCCCCCCAGCTCAAGGCTCATGGTTGCAATCAGTATTTTGTGTTTCCCGGCCGTTTCGATCATGAATCCACGCTCCGCTTTCGTCAAATTAAAGCCCATATCAAAGGTATTATACACGTTTTTTTAGGGGCTTGCAATGTTGGGGCAAAGCAATTATAATAAATAGAACATCCTCCCGCCGTGGACAGGAATTGACAATGTCCGCCGGCGGGACAAATAGGAAAGGGCCGGCCTAGCGCGAGGGCGGCGACGGAAATCAGTTAAAAAAGGAAAGGAGAGAAGCTGTGCTAAATTGCAACTTTCATGAGAAATTTCCATTTGAGGGGTTGACGTTTGACGATGTTTTGCTCATCCCCGCCAAGTCCGACGTGCTGCCAAACATGATCGACCTTGGCACCAACGTCACCAAAAAGATCCGCTTGAACATCCCCGTGATGAGCGCCGCGATGGACACTGTCACCGAGGCGCGTATGGCCATCGGCGTCGCCAGAGAGGGCGGCATCGGCGTCATACACAAGAACATGAGCATTGAGCGCCAGGCGGACGAGGTGGACAAGGTCAAACGCAGTGAAAACGGCGTCATTGTCAACCCCTTCTACCTCTCGCCCGACAACACGGTGCAAGAAGCCGAAGAGCTGATGGGCAAATACCGCATCTCGGGCGTGCCGATCTGCGAAAAGGGCGTGCTGGTGGGCATTCTTACAAACCGCGACCTGCGTTTTATGGAGGACTACTCGGTTCAGATCAAAACCGTGATGACCAAGGACAATCTGGTGACCGGGCCGGTGGGGACAACACTCAAACAGGCGCAGCAGATTCTGATGAAGCACAAGATCGAAAAGCTGCCCATTGTGGATGAAAACGGCGTGCTCAAAGGGCTCATCACCATCAAGGACATTGAAAAGTCGGTGGTATACCCCCATTCGGCCAAGGACGAGAGGGGCAGGCTGTTGTGCGCTGCGGCGCTGGGCGTGACAGACGATGTGCTCGACCGCGCCGCCGCGCTGCTCGAGCGCAGCGTGGATCTGCTGGTGCTCGACTCGGCGCACGGCCATTCCGAGGGCATTCTCGAGTGCGTGCGCAAAATCAAGCGCCACTATCCGCATGCGCAGCTCATGGCGGGCAATGTGGCCACAGCCGAAGGCGCGCGCGCGTTGATCGACGCCGGCGCCGACGCCATCAAGGTCGGCATCGGACCCGGCTCCATTTGTACCACCCGCGTGGTGGCGGGTATCGGCGTGCCCCAGATCTCGGCCATCTACAATGCGGCCACCGTCGCCGCGCAGGAGGGCATTCCCGTTGTGGGAGACGGCGGCCTGCAATATTCGGGCGACATTGTCAAGGCGCTGGCAGCGGGCGCGAATGTGGTCATGGCGGGCTCGCTGTTTGCCGGCTGTGAGGAATCCCCCGGCAGCGAGGAGATCTTCCAGGTGTTTGAATACGGGAGACTTACGTAGTCTACCATCAGGAACGCC
>CABRXB010000028.1 GCA_902474785.1 uncultured Eubacteriales bacterium
CTGCACCTGAGAAATGCCAAGCTCCCTTGCCGTCTCCTGCTGCGTCTTGCTGCGGTAGTAGCGCAGCATCACCAGCTTGCGCTGGCGTTCAGGCAGTTTGCCAAGCGCAGCCCCCACAGCCACTTTGTCCACCATGCCCTGCGTGGGATCGTCTCCCAACAGATCAAACAGAGGGCTGCCGCCCTCCTCGGCGGCATAGGAGAGCGAGAGTACCGGGGCCAGGGAATCGAGCGCAAGCGCCACCGTCTCCACCTCGAGCCCCGAAGCCTGCGCCAGCTCTCCGACGCTTGGCTCCCTGCCCAGAGAAAACGAGAGGCTCTCGCGCAGGCCGGCAAGCTGGTGCGCCTGCTCCTTGATGGTGCGGCTGACACGCAGCGCCCCATTGTCGCGAAAATAGCGGCGCAGCTCTCCGAGCATCACGGGCACGGCATAGGTGGAAAACTGTACCCCCGCAGACAGGTCAAACCCCGCCACCGCCTTGACAAAGGCCATGCACGCCACTTGAAACAGGTCGTCGTATTCGGCGTCGCGCCCCATAAAGCGCGAGACCACCATGCGAACCAGCCCCTGATTTTCCTCGAAGAACGCGTCAAACGCGTCGCGATCTCCGGCTTTAGCCGCCTCCAACAATTCGGCGCGCCGCTGCTTTGTCCCCTCCATTACCGAAGCCTCTTGCTCATGGTCACGGTGGTGCCGCGCCCCGGCCTGGAATTCACCCGCAGGCTGTCCATGAAGGTCTCCATGATGGAAAACCCCATGCCGCTGCGCTCCTCGGCCGGCGCCGTGGTAAAGCAGGGCTGGCGCGCCTGTCTGACATCGGCAATGCCGCATCCTGTGTCGCGCACCGTGATGATAAAGCGGTCGTCTTGGGTCAGCTTCATGGTTATGTAGACCTTGCCGCCCTCCACGCCGCGGTAGGCGTGGACAATGGCGTTTGTCACAGCTTCGCTGACAGCCGTTTTGATGTCGGCCATCTGCTCCACTGTGGGGTCGAGCTGGGCGGCCAGGGCTGCGGCTGCAACCCTGGCATAGCTCTCATTGATGGATTTTGCCGGTAAAACCAATTTCACCTGGTTGCGCAGTGTCATTCCTGCTGCCCCCCTTCAATTTTGTCGACATAGCGATAGGCCCCCGCCATCTGGAGCACGGCCTCAACGCGGCCCTTGGCCCCTTTGACCGACACCCTGCCGCCCAGCCCCGCCATGCTGCGATAGCGCCCCATGATGAAGCCAAGTCCCGAGCTGTCCATAAAGTCCACGCCCGACAGGTCGATGCGAAGCTCCGGCGGGCGCATCGCGGCGATCTGGCGGTCGACCTTCTCTCGCAGCAGCAGGGCGTTGTGATGGTCAATCTCCCCGGTGACGGCCGCCACCAGCACCCCGTCTTCCTCGAGCAATTTTAAGTTCATGTCGTCACTCCTTTTTGAGGGCGGCGCGCCGCCCGGTTGCATTCTGCATCTCATGCATTTTGCGAGAAGAGCTTTTCAAACGCAGTTGGCTTGCAAGGCCTGCTTACAGCGCCGGCAATGCCGGCGCACCGGTCTTGACCGCTGACCGCGCCGATGCGCTGCAAAAGCGGGCCTCTAAACGGCAGGACGCTCACAAAGCCTCTTGCAAAAACGCCGATGGAAATCACAAAAAAACCGCGGTATGATGCTTGTCCCATCATACCGCGGTTTCCCGGTCGATTTGAGTTGTATCGTGCGAATATTCCAAAATTTGTTAATTTAATCCCGCATCAGAGCCTGTCGCAGCTCGCCTGCCAGATAAATCGAGCCGCACACCAAAATGCCGTCCTCAGGCGAGGCCATGCGCCGTGCAAGCGCCAGCGCGCGCCGCGCATCGGGCTCCACATGGGTGTCTTCGCAGGTGCTGTTCCGGGCGGCCAGGCGGGGGTCCAGAGAGCGCGGATCGGGTGTGGCGGTCAAAATCAAGGTGTCGGCCATGGCCGACGCCGTTGCAAGGCAGGGCTCCCACTTTTTGTCCCCCATGATGCCAAAGATCACAATCAGCCGCTCAACTTCAGGGCGCAGCAGCAGTTCGACAGCGCGCCGCAGCGTCTCCATCCCGTCGGCGTTGTGCCCGCCGTCGAGCACGCGCACGGGCTCCACGCCCACCAGCTCAAAACGGCCGGCAAAGCGCGTGTTGTCAAGTCCTTTTGCCACCGCCTCATAGGGCAGGGCAAAGCCGCGCCCTTTGAGCAGCTCCACCGCCTCAAGCGCGGTGATGGCGCTGGTGGCCTGGTGCATCCCGGCCAGCGGCAATTCATAGGGCATTCCCCGATAGGTGAAGGCGTTTCCGTCAAGGCTACAATAGGTGATCTCAAGTTGTGTCATGTCTGGAACGACAATCGTGGCGCCGAGTTCGAGCGCGCGGCCCATGAGCACCGTGGCGGCCTCCGGCTCCTGCACGGGGTAGAGAACGGCGCGCCCGCCCGCCTTGATGACGCCCGCCTTGTCGCGCGCGATGTCGCCCAGCGTATCGCCCAACTGCTGCGTGTGGTCAAGCGAAATGGAGGTGATGATCGCTACCTCCGGCGTCTCGATCAAATTGGTGATGTCGCGCGATCCGCCCAGTCCCGCCTCGAGCACCACGATGTCGCAGCCCTGCTGCACAAAGTGGAGCAGGGCGATGGCAAAGACGGTCTCAAACTCGGTGGGCGGCGTATGCCCCTTTTGGGTCAACTGCCCGGCGGCCTCCTGCACCTGGAGCAGACAGTCGACAAGGTCCCGCTCGCCGATCTGCTGCCCGTCCACCGTGACGCGCTCCTCAAACCGCTCCAAATAGGGCGAGACAAAGCGCCCCGTGCGATATCCCGCCGCGCGCAGAATGTGGTCGAGCATGGCGGCGGTGGAGCCCTTTCCATTCGTCCCTGCAATGTGGACAAATTTGAGTTTGCGATGGGGGTTGTCAAGCAGCTCCAGCAGGCAGATGATGCGCTGATGCCCCGATTTTGTGCCCGGACGGTAGGCGCCGTGAATCAGGGCCACGGCCTCGTCTCGTGTCATAAAAACGCGCCTCCTTTTTTGTGTGTCAATCCTTTCGCTTTCCCGCGGACGCTGCGCAAAGCGCCGTCGGCAATTGGCGGCATGCCGAATGCAATTTTGTCTGATTGGGCAATAACGCCCGCTTTTTACGTTGGATCTTCGCGCTCGCCGATATCCCTTTCGCAAAAGGCTCTTTTAACAGAAAGAGTACTGCGCGGTAAACGGCAGTGTGGAAATTCAAAAAACGCGCCTTGTGTTCCTTGCAAAAGCCAAACTCTCCAATCAAATCGCCCTTTTTGTTACAACAAATCCGGCGGCGCCAAAGCGCCGCCGGCCAAGTCATCGCACTACTCTTTTGCCGATGGGCGCACGGCGCAAAATGTGCTTTTTTCTCTTGTCAATCTCCCGGCGATGCGGCGCGCACAGCTCGTCTCTTTCAGAGCGCCAGACCCATCCGCCTTGCCTGCTCGAGCGCCGGGTGCCCCGCAGCAGCGCCCGCAGCCCACACGCCCTGCGCCGCGATCACGCCAAGATTCTCCCAGCCAAGACCTTTGACAACGGCGGCGTGGGTTGCCGCGATGGGTTCGATGGCCGCGGGGTCGCTTGCCGCGCTGACCACCAGCAGCGCCGCCTGCCTGACCTGATACACGCTGTTTTTCTCTCGCTGACGCAGCCGGTCCAGACAGCACTTCATCTGCCCTGAATATGTGCTGTAGTAAAGCGGCGTTGCAAACACCAGGACGTCGGACGCCACGACAAGGTCGTGCACCGGCTGCATGTCGTCGTCGATGACGCAGCGGCCCCCATTTTCAAGGCAGACGTCGCAGGCAAGACAGGGCGCAATGGTGAGCGCCCCGAGATCCACAAGGCGCACCGCATGTCCCGCTTGGCTGGCGCCCTCTTGAAACGCCTTGGCCAGCAAAGCCGTGTTGCCCGCCTGTCGGGGGCTTCCCATCAAAATTGTCACTCTTTTTTGCATGGGCGCATCCCCCTTTGCCCTTGGTGTTTTTATTTTGTCTCCTGTCTGCTCGACAGTTTCGCGATGCTCTCTTCAACCTTTTCCAGCATTTTGGCAAACTTCTCGAGCTTGGCCTTTTCCTCCTGCACGACGTCGGCGGGGGCTTTGGCCAAAAATCCGGCGTTGCTCAACTTTGAGTTGACGCGCTCGAGCTCTTTGCCCAGCTTTTTTTTCTCGTTTTCAAGGCGCGCAAGCTCGGCCTTGAAGTCCACAAGGTCGCCCAAGGGGATGAACAGGCGCGCACCGTCGGTCACAATGGTCACGGCGTCCTCGGGCGGCGCGTCAAAGGAGACCTCGCCGGCGGAGGCAAGCCGCTGGAAGAAGGGGACGCCGGCGCCAAAGAGCTCTTTTTCGTCGGTCTCGACAAAGAGCGCGGCTTTGCGCGAGGGCGGCACATTCATCTCAGAGCGGCGTGCGCGAATGGCGTTGATGGCACCCATGATCTTCTCCATGTGCGCCTCGTCTTGTGCAAAGCACAGATCGGGATTGCTTTGCGGCCAGCTCTCAAACATGATGCTCTCCTTCTCATGCGGGATGGAAAGATAGAGCTCCTCTGTGATAAAGGGCATGAAGGGGTGCAGCAGCCGCAGCGCCACAAAGAGCACATGCACCAGCACGCTCTGCGCGGCGAGCTTGGTCTGCTTGTCGTCGTCCTCTGCAAAGAGGCGCGCCTTGCACAGCTCGATATACCAGTCGCAAAAGCTGTCCCAGAAAAAGTCGTAGAGCTTGGAGAGCGCAACGCCCAGGTCGTAGCTCTCGAGATTCTCCGTGACCTCTTCGACAAGGCGGTTCATCTTGGACAAGATCCACTTGTCCTCGAGCTCCAGCGCATCGAGCGGCGGCAGGTCTGTGCTCTCCACTTCAAGGTTCATGAGCACAAAGCGGGAGGCATTCCAGATCTTGTTGGCAAAATTGCGCGCAGCCTCCACCTTGTCCACACTAAAGCGGGTGTCGTTGCCGGGCGAGTTTCCGGTCACCAGCGTAAAGCGCAGCGCGTCGGCCCCGTAGAGCTTGATGACCTCCAGCGGATCGACGCCGTTGCCAAGCGACTTGCTCATCTTGCGGCCCTGCGCATCGCGCACAAGCCCGTGGATGAGCACGTCGGAAAAGGGCTTTTCCCCCATGTGCTCAAGACCTGAGAAAATCATGCGGGCCACCCAGAAGAAGATGATGTCATATCCCGTCACCAGCGTGCTGGTGGGGTAAAAATAGGCGAGATCGTCGGTCTTCTCAGGCCAGCCCAACGTCGAGAAGGGCCACAGCGCCGAGGAGAACCAGGTGTCGAGCACGTCCTCATCCTGGCGCAGCGGCGCGCCGCAGGTGGGACAGGTTGTCAGATCCTCGCGGCTGACAAACATCTCGCCGCAGGCGTCGCAGTAAAAGGCGGGAATGCGGTGGCCCCACCAGAGCTGGCGGGAGATGCACCAGTCGCGCACGTTTTCCATCCAGTTGAAATAGGTGTTTTCAAAGCGGGCGGGGACAAAGCGGATATCGCCCTTTCGCACCGACTGCATGGCGGGCTCTGCGAGCGGTTTCATCTTGACAAACCACTGGGTGGAGGTCATGGGCTCCACATCGGTGCCGCATCGGTAGCATTCGCCGACGTTGTGGGGCAGCTCCTCCACCTTGAGCAGCAGGCCCTGCGCTTCGAGATCCTCCACGATGGCGCGGCGCGCGTCATAGCGGTCCATGCCCGCATATTTGCCGCAGTCTTTGGTCATCTTGCCCTCCTCGTCGATGACGAGAATGAATTCGAGCCCATGGCGCTGGCCCATATCAAAGTCGTTGGGGTCGTGCGAGGGCGTGACCTTGACGCAGCCCGTGCCAAACTCCATTTCCACATACTCGTCGGCGAAAATGGGAATCTCCCTGCCCACGAGCGGCAAAATGGCGGTTTTGCCCACGAGGTGTTCATATCTCTTGTCGCCGGGGTTGACGGCGATGCCCGTGTCACCCAGCATGGTCTCAGGGCGCGTGGTGGCGCAGATCACCACCTCGTCGCTGTCCTTGACCTGATACTGGATATGCCACAGTCTGCCCGCCTTTTCGGTGTATTCCACCTCAACGTCGGAGAGGGCGGTCTTGCACTTGGGGCACCAGTTGATGATGCGGTTGCCCTGGTAAATCAGGCCCTTTTCATAGAGGTCGACAAACACTTTTCGCACCGCGGCCGAGCAGCCCTCGTCCATGGTAAAGCGTTCCCGGCTCCAGTCGCATGCGCTGCCCAGCTTTTTGAGCTGGTTGATGATGGTGGAGCCGTACTTTTCCTTCCACTCCCACACCCGCTCCAAAAAGGCATCCCGCCCGAGGTCATAGCGGGTCAGGCCCTCTTTTCGCAGCATCTCCTCCACCTTGATCTGGGTGGCGATGCCTGCGTGGTCGGTGCCGGGCAGCCACAGCGTCTCATAGCCGCGCAGCTTCTTGTATCGAATCAAAATGTCCTGGATGGTCTCATCCATGGCATGTCCCATGTGGAGCTGACCCGTCACGTTGGGCGGAGGAATTACGACGGTAAAGGGCTCCTTCTCACTTTTGTTGTCGGCTTTAAAACAGCCGCGCTCTTCCCAATGGGCGTACAGTCGGTCTTCCACTTCCTGCGGCTCGTAGACCTTTTTGAGCTCCTTTGCCATTTTCGCTTCCTCCTTCTTTCTTTTGTCGTGCGCGCGCACGACGTTTCTTTATTATACCGCCGCACCAAAGCTTCGTCAATGCTTTTTGACACGGCGGAAAAAAGCGCGCCGGCAAATGAATGCTTTTGGGGAAAAAGAGCGTTTTGATTTGACCTTTGACCCGCTCTGTCTGCGTCCGTTCACACAAAAACGCCTGCGGAGTCCGACTTGAAACGACGTCTTTGTGTCAAAGGGCGCGCAGGCCGCATCTTCCCAAAGAGGGCCTCGTGGTTTGACGCAAGAGCTGTAAGCCGCGCATTGTCAAAACGCATATCGACTCGAAGGGAGAAGGCGTTTTTTGTGGTCAAAAGCGCTTGTCGTCTCTGCAGGCTCCCCAGCAGGGAGGCAATTTCCCTCTTTGTGCGACTTTGTGCGACAAAAGAACATCACAGGCGGGCGTCAGATGAAAAATCGACGCAATCAGGCTCCTTGTTTGGGCTGCTATGGCTGCCTCGACATTTCTGAAAAGAGCGGCAAAACGTTCCTGCTCGAAAAGCCGGCAGGGGCACGCTCAAACATCGGATCAACTGCACGCTGCTGCGCAACACTGAAATTTCAAACAAGTCGTTTTCATTTCGTTTCGCTCGTAGCGCGCCAGCCTTTGCCGTCTGTCCGTCCGGCGCCGTCGTCGCGAAACATCTATGGTCGCGGCGTTTCCCAAAAGGGTGAGATTACAGCCAAAGCCGCCATGCGAGAAGCCTTCCGGCTCGGCGTATGGGTTTGACGCGCCTCTCTGAAAACCCAACTAAAACAGAAGTCTCAATCCAAAAGGTGCCGGCTCGTTTTTAGGCGCCGGCTCGTTTTTTTTCGCGAGCCGGCAGTCTTTTTTGTTCCCGCTTGGAGCGCGGCACGCCTGTCCCGGCATCACCCTGCCATGTTGAAGGAGTTTTGCCTCAAGTTCTGTGGATGACCTTTTGTCTCAAATGCGCCTGACGGTCTGCGTACGGTTTTTGGTTTTAAAAAAAGCGCGCCATATGGCGCGCTTTCGGCTTTGGGAAATTCGATCTTAGGGTGTTTCAAGCTTGTTTCATGATTGCGGCGTATAAGGCGTCTTGCCCTTCTCGCTTGTCTCGAAAAGGCAGCCCTCGGTCGCGCTGCTCAGGTGGATGCCATAGAGCATGAGCGCCTCGTCCTGCGCCTGTAAGCCACCCAGATTGATATGGCAACGGCCGTCTTCCACCTGCGTTTCAAAGCGCACGGTTTTTTCGAAGATTCGCCTGCCGCCCGGCCGCCGCCCGTCGTCGGCCTCCTCTTGTTTCGAGGTTACGGCGGTGCTCTTCTGGTCAAAGTTGTCGGAAAAATCCTCATAAAGCGCGTCTGCGCTCTCAAACCCGCCCCACAAAACGGCGGCCATGGCAAAAAGGCCCTCCCACTGCCGCTGCGCGTCCTGCGCCTGTTCTGTGGAAACCGGGATGGTGAGCGCCAGGCCGCGCTGCTGCTCTATGGCCACGCTCGAGAGGACGGCCATCAGATTCCCCTGCCCGTCGCGCAGCTCAATGGCCGTCTGGCCTTCTGTCCAGCTCTGCGGCTCCCCCGCGACCCAGGGCAGGCCCGCCTGCTCGAGCGCCGCCTCCACCGTGGCGCTGTCAAGGGGGTAATCGGGCACGGGCAGGGACTTGGGCGCGCAGGCGCAGCAAAGGCCAAAAAGCAGCGGCAAAACCAAAAGTTTTTTCATGAAGATCCCCCCGCTCAATCAGCGTTTAAAACGATGCGGATAAATCGTCTTGAGAGTTAATCCGATTGTCATACATCGATGAATATCATATCTATCATTATGAAATCGAAACCGTTTTTCACCAATATGCCGGAAACAAAAAGGGGAGCAAGATACTTTTATTGTATCGTAGTTTTCAATATAAATCAACTTTCATTTGCACCTTGTATAGTAACGAGTTTTTATAAAAGCGCAGGGAAAGGCGTGTCTTTCCCTGCGCTTTGCTCTGTTCTTACGCCATTGTCTATTTTTGCGCTTTAACCCAGCTTTTTAATGATGGCGTCGGCAAACTCCTGCGTTCCGGTGCTGCCGCCCAAATCCTGCGGCAGATGCGCTCCCTCTTTGATGACTTCGGTCAGCGCACTTTCCACGCGCTGCGCCGCCTCGTGCTCTCCCAGATGGCGCAGCATCATCACGCCCGAGAGCAGCAGCGCCATGGGGTTGGCGGTGTTGGTGCCGGTGCGGTGGGGCACGCTGCCGTGGATGGCCTCAAACACGGCTTCGCGCTCACCGAGGTTCGCCCCGGGCGCAACGCCAAGACCGCCCACAAGCCCCGCGCAAAGATCGGATACAATGTCGCCATAGAGGTTGGGAAGCACCAGCACGTCGAACATCTCGGGGGTCTGCACCAGCTTCATGCAGAGCGCGTCGATAATGCGATCCTCAAACTCGATGTCGGGGTATTGCTGCGCCATGGCGCGCGCCTCTTCGAGAAACATGCCGTCGGTGCACTTCATGATGTTGGCCTTGTGCACCGCCGTCACCTTGCGGCGGTTGTTTTTGACGGCATACTCAAAGGCATAGCGCAAAATGCGGCGGCAGCC
>CABRXB010000029.1 GCA_902474785.1 uncultured Eubacteriales bacterium
GACCATTTGAAAGACCTCATACTTGGCCAGCTCCTCGGCGGGCGGGTTGACGATGGGGTCGTTTTGAATGGATTCATCCTGGTTGGCCAGCGCCTCGGAGACGGGACTTGCGGAGCCCAGATAGTCGGCGTTCATCTGTGCAATGTCGGGGCGACACAGGAAGTTGATGAAGGCTTCGGCATTGGCCTTGTTCTCGGCGTCTTTGAGGATGACGGCGGCATCGTACCACACATTGGTGCCGCTGTCGGGGATGGCGTATGCCAGCGTGTCGTCCTGCTCGCGGATGATGCCGATGTCGCACGACCAGATGACGGCCAGAGCGCCTTCGCGGGCGATCATCTTATCCTTCACATCGTCGCCGGTATAGGCCAGAACAAGGGGTTTTTGTTCGAGCAGTTTTTGTCTGGCCTGCTCAAGCTCGTCGGGGTCGGTGGAGTTGAGGGAATAGCCGAGCGAGAGCAGCGCCACGCCAATGGAGTCTCTCTCAGAGTCGATCATGAAGATGCGGCGGGCGTAGTTTTCATCCCACAGGATATCCCACGAATTGACCTCTTCGGACACCTGATCGGGATCGTAGGCAATGCATACGGTGCCCCACATGAAGGGGACGGAGTGGGTTCCGGCGGGATCGTAGTCGAGGTTGTTGAAGCGGTCGTCAATGCCGGCGGCATTGGGCACATTGTCAAAATTGATCTCGGCGAGCATGTCCTCGCGCAGCATCTTGGAGATCATGTAGTCGGAGGGGATCACCAGATCATAGGTGTAGCCCGAGCTGTTTTTGAGCTTGAGATACATGTCCTCGTTGGTCTCATAGGTGTCGTAGATCACCTTGATGCCGGTCTCCTCCTCGAAGAGCTCGATTACGCCGGGAGCCATATAGTCGCCCCAGTTGTAGATGCGCACTTCGGATTCATTTTTGGAACAGCCGGTCAGGGGGGTGAAGGCGAGCAATAGAGCCAGCGCCAGAACCAGTGCATACAGTCGTTTCATTGTGTCATCCACCTTTCTTGATGGGCTGCCCGCAGGCTAGCCAATATTGATCATCTCCCCGTCCTTTTGATCGGAGCGGAGGTTGACGGCAATGACATGATGGTGGACAGGGCGTTGATCTCGGGGTTGACGCCGCGGCGCGTCATCGAGTAAATCTCAATGGAGAGCGTCGACACGCCGGGGCCGGTCGTAAAAAAGGAAATCACAAAGTCGTCGATCGACATGGTGACGGCCAGCAAAAAGCCGGTAATCACGCCGGGCATCACTTCTGGCACCACCACCTTTGTGATGGCGGTGAGCGGTTTCATGCCAAGATCCATGGCGGCGTCGACCAGGCTGGGGTTCATCTGTTTGAGCTTTGGCAGCACCGACATGACGACATAGGGGATGTTAAAGGTGATGTGCGAGAGCAGCAGCGAGGAAAATCCCATGCTGTAGCCCACGAAGGTGAAGAGCAGCAGCAGCGCAACGCCGGTGACAATGTCGGGGTTGAGCATGGGGATGTAGGTGAGGTTCATGAGAACCGAGCGAAAAGGCCCCTTGAGATTGTGCAGGGCGATGGCGGCCACGGTGCCGATCACGGTGGCAATGGCGGCCGAGAGCAGCGCCAAAAGCAGCGTTGTTCCCAGCGCAGAGAGAATGCGGTCGTTTTGAAAGAGCGAGGCATACCACTTGAGGGAAAAGCCGCCCCAGCTGCTGCGCAGCTTGGAGGCGTTGAAGGAGAGCGCGATGAGCACCGCAATGGGCGCATACAAAAACAGAAAGATGAAGGCGGCATAGACGCCGCTTGTCACCTGCATGAGCTTGCTTTTCCGACGGTTCACAGCGACACCTCCTCAGAGTCCTTATCGCGGGTGAGCGCCACCAGCCCAAAGACGAAAATCATGATGATGACCGACATGGCCGATCCAAAGCCCTTGTCGTCAACCAGCTTGAACTGCTTTTCAATGATGTCGCCGATCAGCGCCGTGGACGAGCCGCCAAGCAGACGGGAGATGACGAATGTCGTGACAGAGGGCATGAAGACCATGTTGATACCCGAGAAGATGGCGGGCTTTGAGAGCGGCAGCGTGACTTTTTTAAAGGTCTGCCACGGGGAGGCGCCCAGATCGTCGGAGGCGTCCAGAAGAGAGGGGTCGAGCTTAATCAGCGTATTGTAGATGGGCAAAATCATAAAGGGCAGAAAGTTATACACCATGCCGAGAATGACCGCCTTTTCCGTATACATCAGCTGCATGGTGGGCAGGCCAATTTTGGTGAGCAGCGTGTTGATGATGCCGTTTGTCTCAAGCAGCGACATCCATGAATAGGTGCGCAGCAAAAAGTTCATCCACATGGGCAGCACGAAGAGCAGGGAGAGAAATCCCCGCAGCCGCGGTTTGAGGTTTGCCAGGATATAGGCCATGGGGTAGCCCAGCAGCAGGCACAGGATGGTGGCGATGCCTGCGATGCGAAAGGAGTTGCCCAGCACCTTCATGTATTGCGGGTTGGAAAAGTCAAAAAATCGAATGAAGTTTTGAAGCGTGAAAACCAGGGCGCCGTCCTGCGTGGTGGTCAGACTGTAAAACAGGATCAAAAGCAAGGGGGCGAGGAAGAAAGCAAAGGCGTAAACCGTATAAGAATAAGTAAAGCCCTTGTATTTCATTGCGCCTCCTCCTCTTCGGGAGGCAGAAGTTCCTCCTCTGGGTCGTCGGGGTAGGCGTCGTCGTTGTCAAACTCTTTCATGATGTGGATGGCGTCGGGTTCCAGATAGAGGCCAATGGTGTCGCCGGGCTCGGCATAGTGGATGGAATGCGCCGTCCAGGTGTAGTCCCCCTGCTCCACCTCGATGGAGAAGTTGGCCCCCATGAAGACGCAGGACTTGACCACGCCGACGATGTTGCCCTCCTCCGGGGGACACAGCTTGAGGTCTTCGGGTCGGATGACCACCTCAATGGGCTCGCGTTTGGCAAACCCCTTGTCCACACAGCGGTAGACGCGGCCGTTGAACTCCACCTGATAGTCGGCCAGCATCACGCCGTCGAGCTGATTGGATTCGCCGATGAAGTCGGCGACGAAGGCGTTGATGGGCTCGTTGTAAACGCTCTCGGGCGAGCCGATCTGCTGAATGTGCCCCTTGTTCATGACCACGATGGTGTCGGACATGGTGAGTGCCTCTTCCTGATCGTGCGTCACATAGACAAAGGTGATGTCGGCCTGCTGCTGAATGCGCTTGAGCTCGATCTGCATGGCCTTGCGAAGCTTGAGGTCGAGCGCGCCCAGCGGCTCGTCGAGCAGCAGGACGTCGGGCTCGTTTGCAAGGGCACGGGCAATGGCCACGCGCTGCTGCTGACCGCCCGAGAGCGCGGTGACGCCTCGCTTTTCAAAGCCGACCAGATTGACAAGCTCGAGCATTTCAAGAACCTTGGCGCGGATCTTCTCCTCTGGCAGTTTTTTGATGCGCAGTCCGAAGGCCACGTTTTCATAGACGTTCAAAAAGGGGAAGAGCGCGTATTTTTGAAAGACGGTGTTGAGATGCCGCTTGTAGGGCGGAACGTTTGTGATGTTTTTGCCGTCAAAAAAGACGCTGCCCGACTCGGGATACAAAAACCCCCCAATGATGCGAAGGGTCGTCGTCTTTCCACAGCCCGAAGGGCCCAGCAGCGTGCTAAATTCACCATCTTTGATTTTCAGGTTGATGTTATCGAGGACAATATCACCGTCAAAGCTCTTTGTCACATTGACAAGCTCAATGATATTGTTGTTGGTCATTTCCTTATCCTTCCTCCCCTCGGTGCAATATAAAATGGGTGCGTTGAGACGCAAGATATAATATACAGGGTGCTAGGGGAAAAGTCAATGATTTTGGGAAAAAATCATGAAAATTCATCAAATACTTCTGTTTGAGCCGAAAAAAACTGCTTTTTATCCAGATAACTCAAGATTCCTTGGTATTCCTTGAACGCAAACCGGATTTGATAGGCGCACAGAGCCTGGTGACGGGGGCTCTGTCGGCGGTCGGTTTTGCCGTACTTGCCGTCGCCATAGAGAGGGTGGCCGATGGAGGCAAAGTGGGCCCTGATCTGGTGGGTGCGCCCCGTGACAAGGTCGATCTCCACGAGCGAGAGATCCCCCTTGGTGCGCAGCACGCGATAGCTTGTCACAATGGTTTTTGCGCCGGGCGCGGGGTGGTCGAGCACGGCGACTTTGGATGCCTGCTCGTCGCGCAGAAGATAGCCCTTCAGCGTGGCCTCCCTGGGCGACGGCGTGCCGCACACCAGGGCCAGATAGGTCTTCTTCATCTGCCTTGTCCGAATGATTTCATTGAGATCGCGAAGCGCCTGCGCTGTTTTGGCGGCCACAACCAGGCCCGCCGTGTTGCGGTCGAGCCGATTGCAAAGCGCGGGGGAAAACGAGTGCTCTGCCGCAGGGTCATATTCCCCCTTTTGGTAGAGATAAGCCTGAATCTGGGCGATGAGCGTGTGATAACTCTCGGTTTCGTCGCTGTGGACAAGAAGACCCGCCGGCTTGTCCACGATCAGCAGATGCCCGTCTTCATAGACCACCTTGAGGGTTGGCTTGATTTTGAGCGGCGCAATGTCCTGCTCGCGCGCTTCCAGCAGTTCGTCCTTCACATAAAGGGAGATGACGTCGCCCTCAACAAGACGCTGCGCGGCCTGCGCGCGCTTGCCGTTGTTCTTGATGCGCTTGAGCCGCAGATATTTATAAAGGAGGGAACTGGGCAAAGAGGGGTAGGTCTTGGTGAGAAATTTGTCGAGCCTTTGCCCCGCGTCGTTGGGCCCGATGTGGAGTTCTTTCAAGGGCGTCGCCCCCTTTCTACAGCACAGTATAACACCGTGCCGGGAAAAAAGAAAGAATCTTCTAAAAACCTATTTCCTCTTTCGCCAAAATCATGTATAATAAACTGATTGATGGCCTGTCTTGTCAGAATTTCGAAGGCCGTCATGATTTGTATGTTTAGGGGGAATCACCAGTGTTAAATCAAGAGCAGGTCATTTCCATATTAAAAGAGGCGGGCGCATTTTTGGAGGGGCACTTTTTGCTGACCTCCGGCCGCCACAGCGACAGATATCTCCAGTGCGCCAAGGTGTTTCAGGATGCGCGCTATGCGCAGCCGCTCTGCCAGCAGGTGGCAGAGCATTTTCAAGACTGTGGCGTGGACGTCGTCATCGGGCCGGCCATGGGCGCGGTGCAGATGGCCTATGAGGTGGCGCGCTGCCTCTCCTGCCGCAACTTTTTCACCGAGCGGGAGGATGGCGCCATGACCCTGCGCCGCGGCTTTGCCGTGACGCCCGGCATGAAAGTGCTGGTGGTGGAGGACGTTGTGACCACCGGAGGCTCGGCCAAAGAGGTCATCGAGCTGGTGCGCGCGGCGGGCGGCGAGGTGGTCGGCGTGGGCTCCATTGTCGACCGCACGGGCGGCGCCATGGATTTTGGCGTGCCCTTTTGCGCGGCGCTCTCGATGGAGGTCGCCTCCTATGAGCCCGATTCCTGTCCCATCTGCAAGACCGGCGCGCCGCTTGTCAAGCCCGGAAGCCGAAAGCTGACAAAATAGCGCCATGGGTGAGAATCTGCACGTCCGGCACCGGCAGCGCCTTAAAAAGCGCATGGTGGAACAGGGGGCCGGCGGACTCGAGCCCCATGTTTTGCTGGAACTGTTGTTGACCTACGCCATCGCCAGACGCGACACCAACGAAATCGCGCACCGCCTGCTGGCCAGGTTCGGCTCTCTGCGCGGCGTGTTCGACGCCGATTTGATTGAGCTTTGCAAGGTGGAGGGCGTGGGAGAGCACACGGCGCTGCTGCTCAAGCTTGTGCCAGAGCTCACGCGCCGCTATTTCGATGAGGAGAGCAGTTCGATCACGCAGCTCATCTCCACGGAGGATTTGCGCCGCTACATCCTGCCAAAATTCATCGGCGCGCGCAATGAAATGCTGCTGATTGTCTTTCTGGGCAACAAGAACCAGGTGCTTACAGGGGAGTTTTTGCAGGAGGGGAGCATCAACACCGTCGGCGTCAACCTGCGCCAGATCGTGGAGCGCATCATGGCGCTGCGCGCGACCGGCGTCGTCATGGCGCACAACCACCCTGGCGGATTTGCCATCCCTTCCAGCGAGGACATCTCGGTTACGCGCATGCTCAAATCGGTGCTCGACCCGCTTGGCATCAAACTGCTTGACCACATTGTGGTGGCCGACGACGACTGTGTCAGCATGCGCGAAAGCGAAATGCTGGAAAGATGAGGCCATGTTTTCATGGGCGCCCATGGATGAGCGCGCGGACGGGAG
Organism: uncultured Eubacteriales bacterium; assembly: GCA_902474785.1. GTDB lineage: Bacteria > Bacillota > Clostridia > Oscillospirales > Feifaniaceae > Galloscillospira. The sequence continues at coordinate 6,279 of CABRXB010000029.1, forward strand.
GGAAAACTGATTGGAAAAAGACGTTGTGAGCGTGGCGCGGCGAGAGGAGCTTCCCCAGATCATGCAGTTGTACCGCTCGCTGATTGGCTCAAAGGGATGCACCTGGGATCTTGAGTATCCGTCGCCTGAAGAGATCGAAATTGACATTGCAAACGGCAGCCTGTTTTGTATCAGAGCGCATGGCGCCGTCGTTGCAGCCGCCTTTGCCGGGACAGATGAGGATGAAAAAGCTCTGCGCTGCTGGAGCAAGGAGATGGAAAACCCCTGTTTTCTGGCAAGGGTTGCGGTGGACAGACGTTATCAGAAAAAGGGCCTTGCAAAAAGGTTGCTCACTCACATCGAAGAGAATGCCGGTGCGCGCGGCTTTGATGGTATCTGTCTGCTGGTGAATGAGACAAACGAGGCGGCGGCATCGCTTTATGAGGCTTGCGGCTATGCCGTTGCAGGGCGCGCACACCTGTATGGGATTCATTGGGTTTGCCGTGAAAAGTGTCTGCGTGTTTCGCGCGCAGACGAGAGATAAAAGGAGAACTGTAATTTGGCAAATTTTCAGGTGGTATCGGAATATCGGCCCTCGGGAGATCAGCCCAAGGCCATTGAAACGCTGGCAGAGGGCGTGCTGCGCGGCGACCGCGCGCAGACGCTGCTGGGCGTGACCGGCTCGGGGAAGACCTATACAATGGCAAACATCATTGAAAAGGTGGGCAGGCCAACGCTGGTGCTGGCCCACAACAAGACGCTGGCGGCGCAGCTTTGCAGCGAGTTTCGGGAGTTTTTCCCGCACAACGCGGTGGAGTATTTCGTCTCCTACTACGACTATTATCAGCCCGAATCCTATATCCCCTCGACCGACACCTTCATTGAAAAGGATTCCTCCATCAACGAGGAGCTTGACAAGCTGCGCCACTCGGCCACGGCAGCCCTCTTTGAGCGCAGGGATGTGATCATCGTGGCCTCGGTCTCCTGTATCTATGGCCTTGGAGATCCGCGCGAGTATACCGAGCTTGCCGTCACGCTGCGCGAGGGGCAGGGGATTGGGCGCGACGAGGTGCTGCGCCGTCTGGTGGGCATCCAGTATGAGAGAAACGACGTCAACCTCACGCGCAACAAATTTCGCGTGAGGGGCGATGTGCTGGAGGTTTTTCCAGCTGATCAGAGCGAACATCTGCTGCGTGTGGAGTTCTGGGGCGATCAGATCGAGCGTCTGTCGGAGATCAACCCTGTGACGGGGGAGGTCATCGGCCGGCCCAAATTCACCATCATTTTTCCGGCCTCCCACTATGTGGTGGCCAGAGAAAAGCTCGAGCCCTCCATCCACGAGATCGAGCGTGAGCTGGCCGAGCGCGTTGCGTTCTTCAAGGAAAACGGCAAGCTCATTGAAGCACAGCGCATCGAACAGCGCACCCGGTACGATGTGGAGATGCTCCGGGAGATCGGCTTTTGCTCGGGAATTGAAAACTACTCTCGCATCCTGCTTGGCAGGGAGCCGGGCGCCACGCCCTATACGCTGCTCGACTATATGCCAAAGGATTTTTTGATGTTTGTCGACGAGTCGCACGTCATGCTGCCGCAGGTGCGCGGCATGTTTGGCGGCGACCATTCGCGAAAGGTGTCGCTGGTGGACTACGGGTTTCGTCTGCCCTCGGCCTTTGACAACAGGCCCTTGAACTTTGAGGAGTTTGAGAGCCGCATCAATCAGGTGATCTATGTCTCGGCCACGCCGGGACAATATGAGAGGGAACACTCCACCCAGATTGTGGAGCAGGTCATCCGACCTACGGGCCTGCTCGACCCCAAGGTGGAGGTGCGCCCTGTGGCCGGTCAGATCGACGATCTGGTCAGCGAGATCAACAAGCGCAGCGAAAAGGGCGAGCGCGTGCTGGTCACAACCCTGACCAAAAAGATGGCGGAGGATTTGACCTCCTATTTTGAAAACATGCAGATCAAGGTGCGCTATATGCACCACGATGTGGAGACCATCGAGCGCATGGACATCATCCGTAAGCTGCGCCTTGGCGAGTTCGACGTGCTGGTGGGCATCAACTTGCTGCGCGAGGGGCTCGACATCCCCGAGGTGTCGCTTGTTGCCATTCTCGACGCGGACAAGGAGGGCTTTTTGCGCGGCGCGACCAGCCTGATCCAGACCATCGGGCGCGCCGCCCGCAACGCCGACGGCATGGTCATCATGTACGCCGACCGTATCACAGACTCCATGCGCATCGCTCTTGACGAGACCAACCGCCGCCGCGCCCTTCAGTCGGCCTACAACGAGCAGCATGGCATCGTGCCCCAAACCATCGTCAAGGGTGTGCGCGACGTCATTGAAATCTCCTCCAAGGTGGAGACCGATCCGAGCAAGCTCAAGTTCATGAGCAAGAGGGAGCGCGAGCTGCTCATCGACAAGCTGACCAAGGAGATGAAGCAGGCAGCCAAGCTGCTCGAGTTTGAGCATGCGGCATACCTGCGCGATAAGATAGAGGAAATCCGTTCACAAAAGGAAGAAGTTGCATTCGGGAGGCATAGCAGACGTGACTGACCAGATCATCATTCGGGGCGCGCGCGCCCACAACCTCAAAAACATCGACCTGACCATTCCGCGCGACAAGCTGGTGGTGGTCACAGGGCTGTCGGGTTCAGGCAAGTCGTCGCTGGCCTTTGATACGCTCTATGCCGAGGGGCAGCGGCGGTATGTGGAGTCGCTGTCCTCTTATGCGCGGCAATTTCTCGGCCAGATGGACAAGCCCGACGTCGATGAGATTGTCGGACTGTCGCCGGCCATCTCGATCGACCAGAAGACCACCTCCAAAAACCCGCGCTCCACGGTGGGC
>CABRXB010000030.1 GCA_902474785.1 uncultured Eubacteriales bacterium
GCATGTACTTTTTTCCCGACGCCTGCTTTTATGAATTCATTCCAGAGGATGAGATGGCGCGCAACAGGAAAGACCCCTCTTATCAGCCCAAAACCTGCCTGATGGACGAGGTGATAGCGGGGGAGAAGTATGAGCTGGTCATCTCGGTTTTCAAGGGCGGCGCCTTCATGCGCTATCGCGTGGGGGATGTCTATCGCTGTCTTGGGAAAGACAGCGCGGCGGGCGGCGCGCATCTTCCCCGGTTTCGGTATATCGACCGCACGTCCGACATCATCGACGTGGCGGGCTTTACCAGGATCTCGGAAGACTCCATTGAAAATGTGGTGCGCCTGTCCGGGCTCCCGGTGGAAAACTGGGTTGCGGCCAAGGAGTTTACGCATAACAACAAACCCTTTTTACATATGTATGTGGAGCTGCGCCCGGAGGCGCTCATGAGCAGCGCCGTAAGCCGTGAAATTCTCAAGGAGCATCTGGGCATTTACTTCAAATATATTGACCACGACTACAAGGATTTGAAAAAAATTCTCGGGATGGACCCTCTGGAGGTCACAATCTTGCGTTGTGGAACCTTTGCCAAGTATGCGCGCAAAACGGGCGACACCCTGTGCCACATCAACCCGTCGGCCTATGAGGTACGAGAGTTGGTGCAGCTCCAGGAGAGTGCGGACGTTGTGACCAGAAAGGAGAGGGGACTTGAATAGCTTTTCTTTGATTCCCATTGTGGCGCTTTCGTGCTACCTGTTCCTTTTGTTGGCATTTGTCGCCTCAAAAAAGACAAGCCTGATCAACTCCTTTATTTTGGTGCTCGTCTGCTGCGTTTTGTGGACGGGCGGCTCCTTCCTCATGCGACAGTTTTTCTGGCCCTCGGAAAAGTTCTGGTACGACGTTTCCATCTGTGGGCTACTGCTGTTATCCTATGCGCTGCTGCGTTTCGTGAGGGAGTTTGCCGAGGAGCCAGCTCCGCTGCTTGAAAAGCTGTGGCTGCTGCTCATTTTGATTGTCAATGTGGTCAACATCAAAACAGGCGCCTTTTTGAAGGCGCCTGAGCAGGTCGTCCATGCCGGCGGCGAGATCGCCTTTGTCTACGACATCACCTGGGGCGTGGGCGTGCTGGTCGCGCTGCTGACCTTGATTTTGATTCACACCTTTTGCATTCTCTATCGGATGTTTCGAAAAGACGAGCTCAAGCGGCGCTCCTTCCAGCCGGTGGTCTATGGACTTGTGGTGCTCTTTGTCGGTCATGTGGCGTTGCTGATCCCCTTTTTCGAAGGGTTTCCCATCGACATTTTGGCCAGCGTCGTCTTTGTCTTTTGCATCTTTTACGCGCTTTACCGCAAGCGGCTGTTTCGCCTCAATTTGCTTGTTTCCAAGGGCGTTTGCTATGTCATTGCGGCGCTGTTGTCGGTGGCCATTTTTGTCAACATCATCGGACCGCTCGAGGGATTTATCCGCACGCATCTTCTGTTTTGGGCCAAAAACGATGTGATTGTCATTGCGCTGCTCTTCTCCGGACTCACGGTTGTGATCTACTCGGGGATGAAGCGGTTTATCGACAGCGTTTTTGTCAAAGAGGAGTCGCTGCGCGCTGAAACGCTGCGTGAGTTTGGCGCGGCGGTCTCCAAGAGCCTGGAAGTCGGCGAAATTTTGGAGGAGCTGGTTTACGTTGTCAAGCAGACGCTTCCCGTGAAGAAGGTCTACGTCTGCGTGGAGAGCGACGACGGCAGATACTACCGCATTGCCCACAGCGAGAACCCGCTTGACAGCAGGGAGATCCGCTTTGGGATGGACAACCCCATGATCGACGTGTTGCGGTCAAGCGGGGGAGAGTGCCTCTTTATGGAGGATCTGCGCGGGCTGACGGCCTACAAATCCATGTGGGAAGAGGAGAAGCGCGAGATCAAGGAGCTGGGCGTGGAGTGCATTGTCCCCCTGTGTGACGACGACACGCTGGTGGGCATGGTTTTGCTGACCGCCAAGGAGAAAAATGCCAAGTATACCTATGACGACATCAGCTTTTTGACCTCGATGGGCTCCATCGGCTCCATCGCCGTGAAGAATGCGCGACTGTATGAAAAGGCGCGCAAAGAGGCGCGCACCGACGATTTGACGGGGCTGCTCAACCGCAAGTATTTCCATGAGCTGCTTCAAAAGGAATATGAGAAAAGCCGTGACTGTTCGCTCTCGCTGATGATTTTGAGCCTGGACGATTTCAAGCTTTACAATCAGCTCTATGGCAACAAAGAGGGCGATGTTGTGCTGCAAAAGGTGGCTGGCATCCTGCAGGCCAGCGTGGGGGAGAGCGGCTATGTTGCACGCTACAGCGGCAAGGAGTTTGCCATCCTGCTGCCCGACTATGACATTCTCGGCGCCAAATTGCTTGCCGAGGGCATCCGCAAGCAGATCAGCGAGATCAACCGCGACTCCCCCGAATACGGCATGAAAACCATTACGGTGAGCGGTGGGATTTGCGCCATCCCCTATGCCGCCACCTCGCCAAAGGAACTGCTCGACAATGCGGATATGGCGGTGTTTCAGGTCAAACGCAGCGGGAAAAACGCCATACAGCTCTGCACAGGCGGGCTGATTGAAGATGAGGGCGAAAAGCCGCGCGAAGGGGGGCACAAATCCGAGATCTACTCCGGCTATGCGCCGACCATCTATGCGCTGACCGCGGCCATCGACACCAAGGATCACTACACCTTCAGCCACTCCAAGAGCGTGGCCTACTATGCCTGTGAGCTGGCCTATGCCTTTGGGATGAACGAGGAATCGGTTGAGATTGTCAGAGAGGCCGCGCTGCTGCACGACATTGGAAAGATCGGCATCAGCGAACAGATTCTCAACAAGCCCGGCCGGTTGACGCAAGAGGAATATGAGATCATGAAGGGGCATGTGGAAAACTCGGTTGGCATCATCCGACACCTGCCCTCGCTCGACTATGTGATTCCCGCCGTCATCGGCCACCATGAACGGTACGATGGAAAAGGTTACCCCCGCGGCATCGCCGGGAACGACATCTCTCTGCTGGCGCGCATCTTGTGCGTCGCCGACTCGTTTGACGCCATGGTGTCGCACCGTCCCTATAAAAAGCCCTACCCGGTGGAATATGCGCTCGAAGAGATTGAACGCGAGAGTGGAAAGCAGTTTGACCCAAAGCTCGCCACGCTGTTTGTCCGTCTGGTGCGAGAGGGAAAAATCACGCCGATCATCTCCGAGCTCGAGCCAAGCTCCATGGGAAGATGATAAAAGACAAGGCGTGCCTTGGCGATCGAACGCCGCCCGAAAAACCGGGGGGGAATATCAAATGAGATTTTCTCCGGAGCAGAACGCGCCCTGCGGAACTTCTGTGTCAGAGACCATTTTATCTGTTGTGAAAAAGGCCACCCGCTTTGCACGGGTGGCTTTTGGCATCTGCAAGAATGAGCCGTGCAGGACGCGCTGATACAGAGGGAGAGGAGCATCACGGAGGGGAAGCTCGGGAGTAAGGCATCGCGACAAATGCCCCTTCCAGCATCCAAGCCCGCTTCATACGCCATTCGTTTTCTGTGTGCCGGCCGCCGGCTTTTCTTATCGGCGGGGTGTTTTATGAAGCGTTTAAGGGAGCGGTGCAATCCACGGCGAAGCGCGCGCTGCAACTGCGGGGCCCCCTCGATTTGGCCAGATAAAAAACAAGATACAGGTCAAATCACCTGGCAGTTGCGGTGAAAAGCGCCTCTTCTCTGTCGGCATCCAAGACCTGCCCGGGGGTCTCCGGGAAAACAAGGGAGACCTGCCGCCCGTCCCAGACCGCCTGCTGCAACACCTCTTTGACGATGTCCCGACGCTGCAAAATGTCGCATTGGGAAAGCGCCGAAGAGAAGGTGGACAGATCAAGCTCTGTTGCGGGAGATGCGGCGGGCGCCGGAGTTTGCGCTTCGACGCAGTTGCTTTTGGCCATGCGTGCGGCAATGGCCTCGCTTTGTCTGTGCAACTGTTCGATGCGCGCGCTGATGCGCTGCCGCGCGGCGGGGTTCTCCACGCCGGCCAACGCGTCCACAAGCGACGCGATTTTCTTCTCGGCCTGCTCGTGTTCGCGCCGGAGCGCCGAAAAAAACGCGTCGCGCTCTTTTTTTTCGGCCAAGCAGGAAGTCTTGGCCTGCAAAAGACAGGAGACAAACAGCTCCTTATCCTCGGGCAGCGTATCCAGCGCCAAGAGCACGACTTCGTCGAGCTCGTTGCCCGCGGGGTTGGAGTTTGCACACAGCGCCTTTTGACTGCGCTCCTTGAGCTTGCAGACATAGGTGTAGCGCGGTTTGCCGCCCACGTCGCGTCGGCCGGTCAACTTGGGGTACATTCTGCCGCCGCAGGCGCAGTGCAACACCCCTGAGAGGAGCGCCTCGTTGCCGCGCGGCTTTTTTGTGCGCGACCCGCTGCGCGCCAGGCGCGCCTGGGTTAAAATCCATCTGTCCGAGGGGATGATGCCCGGATGCCCGCCCACACACACGATCCAATCGGACACGGGCAGATACACCGTCGCCTTGCCGCTGGTTTGGTCGGTGCGGTGATAGGCGAGTATGCCGTGCGTGGCGTCAAATGCCGACTCGTCGGAGAAAAGATCGGCTTTGTTTTGGAGAAAATAGCGATAGGCCCTCTGGTCGGCGATCAGATAGACGGGGTTTTGCAAAATCGCCTTGATGGAAAAGCGGGTAAAGGGCTTGCCGTTTTTGGTGAGGATGCCAAGCTTTAGCAGCGCGGCCTCGGTGGAGGAGAGCGAGCCGCTTTCAAGAAACAGATCGTAAATGAGGCGGACGCGCGCAGCCTCCTCTGGCAGCAGCTTGAGCTGGCAGGACTTTTTTTGCCGGCCGTCCACCGTGATGCGCTTAACGCTCTCGCTGGTGTAGCCCGTGGGGGTGACGCCGCCCAGCCAGCGCCCTGTTTTGGCCAGCTCGTGCATGTTGTCCCGGATTCGCTCGGCGATGGTCTCGCGTTCTAGCTGAGAGAAGACCGAGGCGATGTACATCATGGCGCGGCCCATCGGCGTATTGGTGTCAAACTGCTCTTTGATCGAGACAAAGGCGACGTCCAGGCGGCTGAGCTCCTCGATCAGATGGGAGAAGTCCCCGATGTTGCGACTGACGCGGTCGAGCCGGTAGACCACGACGGCGCTGAGCTCGCGCGCTCTGGCCGCCTGCATCATGGCCTGAAAGCCCGGACGCTCGAGCGTTTTGCCTGAAAAGCCCTCGTCCTCATAGACAATCGCGCGCGCAAGCGCCGATGCGCCATAGTGGGCGCTGATATGGTCGCGACACAGATCGATCTGATTTGAAATGCTCTCGCCCTTGCCGGTAAATTTGGATTTTCTCGAATAGATGGCGATGCGCTTTTGATGTTCTTGCACGGGGAACACCTCCAAAACTTGAAAAAAGAAAAAAATGAAAACTGCCCGCACATCTGCGGGGTCAAAATCGTTATACAAAGGGAAGGGAGGGACATGGCCTTGTCGATCGACCTCGAGCAGCAATATGACAAAATCTATCGCTACTGCTATTTCAAACTGCACAGCCGGACTCTGGCCGAGGATGTCACGCAGGAGACCTTCCTTCGCTTTCTCGAGAGCAAGACCTATCAAAACAAGGGCCAGGCCCTTCGCTATCTCTATGTCATCGCGAGAAACCTGTGCATACAGCACCATCGAACGCGGCCCCTTGAGAGTTTACCGCAGACGCTGGCCGATTATGACGCGCCACAGCGCATGATGACCTCCTTGACGCTGCAAAGCGCACTTCAGGCGCTCAGTGAGCAGGAGCGCGAGCTGGTTTTGCTGCGCTATGTCAACGATGTGCCGGTTTCGGTGCTGTGCAAGCTCTTTGGCCTGTCGAGATTTGCCGTTTACAGAAAGACCAAAGGGGCCATTCGCATCCTGCAAGATCAGCTCAAGGAGGAGGATTTTGATGAAACTGGCACTCAAACGGGCGCTGCAAACGGCCTTTGAAGCGCCGCCGCCTGCAAGAAAGCGTGAATTTTTGCGCGCGCTTTCCGGCCGGCCGATCAGCTTTGTCCAATTTGTCGCGTCGCAGGCGGCCTACATTGGGAAGTGGACCTTTGCCGTGTCGCTGTTGATCTTTGGCGCCGCCCTTGCCGCAACCCGTATGGTCTCGAAGGACTCTCTCTGGATGCTCTCGTGCCTGACGCCATTTCTGGCGGTCTGCGCCGTGGCAGAGAATACCAAGTCCAAGACCTGTCAAATGGCGGAGCTTGAGATGGCCTCGCGCTTTTCCCTGAGGAGTGTGGCGCTCGCCCGCATGTTTGTGCTCGGCGTCGCCCATGCGCTGCTGCTGTGCCTGCTGGTTTTGCTGGGGCGCAGGGCGGGGGCTGCCACGGTGTTTGAGACGGGGATCTATCTGATCACGCCCTATCTGCTGACCACGGCGGGCGGCCTTTGGATGGTGCGGCGCATGAAGGGCAGGGAGACCGCCTATGCCTGTATGGGCGTGGCCGTGATGGTCAGCGCGCTACTCGCAGTTGCCAGGACTGTGTTGCCGCTCTATCAGGGCATGTGCTACCCCTGGTGGGTGGCGGCGTTTGTGCTGCTCGGCTTTCTGAGCGCGCTCGAATACCGCAAAACGCTGCTCAAAACGGAGGATTGTTTATGGAACTGGTTGTAGACCGCCTGACAAAGCAATACAAAAACAAAATCGCGGTGGACAGAATTTCGCTCACGCTGCACAAGGGCGTGTATGGGCTGCTGGGCGCAAACGGGGCGGGCAAGACAACGCTCATGCGTATGCTTTGCGGCATCTTGCAGCCGACCAGCGGCAGCATTTCGCTTGACGGAATCGACGTCACGAACGAAGAATACCGGGCAAAGCTCGGCTATCTGCCGCAGGAATTTGGCTATTACCCCGACTTTTCAGGCATCGACTTTTTGCTCTATCTGGCGGCGCTCAAGGGCCTGTCCCGGCCGATTGCTTTGCAAAGAGCGGATGAGCTGCTCGCGCTGGTCTCCCTTTCGAATGTCGCCAAAAAGAAGATCAAAACCTATTCGGGCGGGATGAAACAGCGCCTTGGCATCGCGCAGGCGCTGCTGGGAAACCCGCAGCTTTTGATTCTCGACGAGCCCACGGCAGGTCTTGACCCAAAGGAGCGGGTGAAATTCAGGGATTTGATCGCACAGATCGGGCAAGACAGCATTGTGCTGCTCTCCACCCACATCGTCTCGGACATCGCACACATCGCCGATGTGATTTTGATGATGAAAAATGGGCAGCTCATCTATCAGGGAGCCCGGGGCGAGAGCCCTGCCGACTTGGAAGAATTTTATCTTGAGCAGATCGGGGAGGACAAAACGCCATGACTGAGAGAGCAATGCTGTACCGATATGAACTCAAAAAGATTCTGGGGCGCAAGCTGGTGTGGATTGCCGCCGGCGTGATGCTGGCTGTCGTCGTGTTCACACTGGCCATCCCGCTGCTGGGCGGCTACTATGTCGACGGGGCGAAGGTTGACGACAACTACCACATGCACCTTGTCGACAGCGCCCATCAAAAGGCGCTTTCGGGCAGGGCCATAGACCAGGCGCTGCTCGAAGAGACCATGGCGGCCTATGCCATGGTGCCAAGAGACGTGCCGCGCTACAGTGTCACACAGGAGTATCAGACCTACGCCCGCCCCTACAGCGCCATCTTCAATCTCATCCGGCAGACAACGGGCATGGACACGCCGCAGGCCCTCGACTGGGTTCCCGACGAAGCCGCGCTGTATGCAGGGCGGCAGGCCATGCTCGAGCGGCTTTGGGAGGGGGATCTTCTGTCTCAGGGCGAGCGCGACTTTTGGCGCCAGCGGGAGGCAAAGGTGGAAAAGCCCCTTGTGTTTTCCACCTATACGGGGTATGAGATGTTGATTGATTCGCTGTATACCATTGGCCTTTTGACGCTGCTTGTCGTGGCGGTCTGCCTTTCCAGCGTTTTTTCCGACGAGCATGCGCGCGGCACCGATCAGCTCATCCTTTCGAGCAGGGCGGGCAAAAGCGGTCTGTACTGGTCAAAGCTTTGGGCCGGAACCACCTGTGCGGCGGGGCTTGGGTTGTTTTTCGCCGTCGTGTCCTTTGCAGTGTCGTTTGCCCTGTATGGCGCGCAGGGCTTTAAAGCCCCCTTTCAACTGATGTATGCCAGGAGCGCCGACCCGATTTGCATCGGGCAGGCGGCTCTGATTTCCTATGGGCTCATGGTGCTGGCCGCCGCCCTGACCGGCGTGTTTGCGATGATTCTCTCGGAGCTGCTCGACAGCAACATCAGCGCGCTGTCCGTTGTGGTGGGACTGATCCTCCTGTCCCTGTTTATCACAGTGCCCGAACAGTATCGGGCGCTGTCCCAGCTCTGGGATTTTCTTCCCAGCAACTTTCTGGCGGTTTGGAGCATTTTCTCGGCGCGAACGGTTCCGCTGTTTGGCAGGTATTTGACGGCGTGGCAGGCTGCGCCGCTGCTGTACATCGCGCTTGGCGCTCTTCTGGCTGTGGCGGGAAAAGCAGTCTACCGGCGGTATCAGGTGAACGGGCGCTGAGGATTCCGCGCGGCGCAGGGCAGGCGTCTGTCTCAAACAAAATCAGGGAGACGGTGGAAGGTCAAAGACAAAAAAACTTTGAAAAACGGTGATAACGGACAAAATATCGCCCATATAATCAAAACACAACAGCCTTGAAGGGGGTGTGGAGGAATCAAAGGAAACGCGCCGATCTGTGCGACGGTTTGCCTCCCCTCCACCATAGAGGGGCGAAAGGCATTGTCGCAGCGTGTGGCTGCCGCGCACGCCAGAGCTGTGGCCTGCTGCGTACAGGGGTTGACCTGCTCTTTGGAAGAAAAGCTGGAACTGCTTGACGCCGTCGCGCAGCGCGTGAGAGAACAAGAAAAGGCGCAAGGGGAGTGACCCTTGCGCCTTTTTTTGTTGTTCTGTTTGAGGGTTGCCGTGGGGGGTTGCGTCTGCGCTGTCTGGGTTCAATGTCAAATGTGAGAGGGCGCGAGCCTTACTGAACGGGGCAAAAAAAGAAAGTGACACCGCTTGGAAAAAGTGGAATCGATTGAAAAAAATGCGCCATGTTTTCTAAAACAGATGATTTCCCCCTCTATAT
>CABRXB010000031.1 GCA_902474785.1 uncultured Eubacteriales bacterium
TGATCTTCACACCATGCAAACGGCATGGCCGACCCCCTTGCAGGGGTCGGCTCGCGGGGCGGCCGGCTTCACCCTGTGACTTCTTGTCTGTCTTGAAAGGGGCTCTGTCGGGCTTCTTCACCTGTTGCCAAATCCCTGCGCAAATTCACCCGCGCTTTGCCGCTTCGTCACAGGTGCACAGACGGCAAATCCTGCTGCGCCGGGCCGTTGATCCATCTGCCGGCATAGTCAAATCGGGAACCGTGACAGGGACAATCCCAGCTTCTCTCATCGGGATTCCACTCAAGCTGACATCCCAGATGGGGGCAGCGCGTCTGCACTGCGAAAATCGTACCGTCCTCATGTTTGTAGACGCCCACCGTCTCCCCGTTGAGCTCGACCACGCCGCCATGCCCGGCCGGGAGATCGCGCGCCTGCGCTCTGGGGATGGAAAAGAGCTCAAGCGTCAGGCCCTTGACAGCGCGGCCCCCCTCTTCCACCATCGAGGGCACGTCGCGCAGCGCAAAACGCTGCGGGGAAAACACGTCGCCGTTTTCATCCGGCTTTCCCGTGATCAGACCCGTGAGAATGCGCGCCGCCACCATCGAGCTCGACATGCCCCACTTTCCAAAACCCGTCGCCACATACCAGTGCCGCGTGTCGGAGGAATACCGTCCGATATAGGGCACGCCGTCGCTTGTCATGCAGTCCTGCGCCGACCAGCGCGCCACCTCCTCGCACCCCGGGTAGAGTTCGGCTGCCCGGCGGCGCAATGCCTCATAGCGGCCCCCCTCTCTGTTTTCGCCCGTGTTGTGATCCTCGCCGCACAAAATGGCAAGGTCTCCATAGGCGCGAAGCGAGAGGCCCTCCAGCGCCGTATCGACATACATGCCGTCGGGCGGCGTCGCGCCGCGCAGCGCCATACTATAGGCGCGCGACTGATACATACGCGAAAAATAATAACCTGGCGCGTTGACAAAAGGATAGTGTGTGGCAAACACAACATGGCGCGCTGAAACGGTGTGCCTGCCCAACGTGAGCACGCGTCCTTCCACCTTTTCCACGCGCGACTTCTCGTAGATGGTGAGCTGCCTGGAAATCGCCTTTAAAAATTTGAGCGGATGAAACTGCGCCTGATTTTTAAAACAAACGGCTCCGACCGTCGGAAAGGGCAGCGTTGTTTTTTCTGTCAAGCTGGCCGGCAGCCCCAACGGCAGCGCGGCCTGAACCTCCTTTTCGAGCTCTTTTTTGTCTTTCGTCGCATAGAGATAGGCGTTTTGCTCTTCAAGGTCACAGTCGATGCCAAGCCGTCCTATCAGTTCTTTGTAATCCTCAACCGCCCGCTGATTCGCCGCTGCATACTGCTGCGCAGCCCCCATTCCGAGCTGCCGGATCAGACGGTCATAAATCAGGCCGTGCTGCGAGGTGATCTTGGCCGTCGTGCCGCTGGTCTGTCCGGCGCCGATCCGGTTTGCCTCAAACACGGCGACCTGTCTTCCCTCCTGCTGCAAAAAATACGCTGTTAAAACCCCGGCCATCCCCGCGCCGATCACCGCCACATCCACCTCAAGGTCTTGTGAGATCGCCTTTGTGTTGGGAATCTCCACGTCGCTTGTCCAAAGTGATGTCATTTGGTATCACCAGTCTCCTTTCCGATTTTTTTTAGTATGGATCAAGCAAACGCCTTTACACACCCAACACGCCGGCCTTTTTGCCCTCTTTCTGTGTCAGACAACTTTTGCAGCGTCCCTGCGAGCATGAAAAGGCCGCCCCTCTTGCAAGAGAGACGGCCTTTTCGCATCCATCATGACATATGGCAAAGGCTTTATTCGTCATGCGACTTTTCCTGTGCGTCCTTTTCTTTATGTCTTCGGGCTTTCTGTTGCCGCCGCACCCAGGCAGCGCACCCCAGAACTGCCGCACACAGCACCACCACCGCAACCAGAAGAATCGCCTCGCTTTGCCTTGTTTCCACGCAAAAGGTGATTCGCTTCGAGTCGCTTTGCAACAACAGATAGCTGCCGTCGATTTGCGCCTTTCTCTCCTCCCATCCGGCGGGCGTCTCGACCCAAAGCGTAAAACCGCCCCGCTGCTTTTGCAGGCGGTAGTGGACGGTATAAGAGATCTCACGAATCACCGGATCCTCAACCGTAACGGTCGTTGCCATGCCCGTATGGGCCCTGCCCTGCGCATCGGTCCAGCTCGCCTGCTGTGTGGTATGGGCAATTTTTGCCTCTCCGCCAAAACTGCCGTCCACCAGGATGTCGGGCAGCTCTCCCCCCGTTGAAAGCGCCGAGGCATAGGGGGTATACACGGCCTCCAACGTCCGGCTGAAGGTCAGGTGCGCATAGTCGAGATCCGGCCACTCGCCAAAACAGCCCTCCACCGGCGGAAGGTCGGGCAGCGTCGCCAGGCCGTCCCCATACTGAAAGGGGATGCATGCAACGACCTCGTCTTGCGCCACAAAGGTCAGCGCAAACTGCGTGAATGCCTCGGGCAGCGCACGCAGCGCGCACAACTGCTCAAATGTCATCGGCTGCGCTTTGCCGGCGTAGCTCACGCCGTCGATTGCGCCCAGCGTCTCGTGCACAAAAAAGTTGTCTGTGAGATCGTCAATCCCCTCCACATTGCCGGCGACAGCGCCGAGAAAGGCCTTTCCCTCCTCGATTTCCACAAGGGCGCTGCAACCCGCTACGACGCCGCCGTACCCGGCGATGCCACCCACATAATCCTCGCCCGACAGCGCGCACTTGGCCAAACAGTCTCTGACGACGGCATACGACGCGCCGACCACGCCGCCCACATAGTCGCCGTCTGTACTAAGCACGTCGCCATACCCTTCGCACGCCGTCGCGCTGCCAAGATCCATGCGCCCCACAATGCCGCCAACGCAGTCCTTTTTGGCCGTGATGCGACCCTCATTGACACAATGCCGCACAACGGCCAGCGCCTGATAGCGGAAGTCGAGCGTGCGATCGCCGTTTTTGGTGAGATCGTCCTCCGGGTCAAAGTCATACTCAACGGCCATCGAGCCAACCACCCCCGCGACGTTGACATCGCCTTGCACCGGGCCCTCATTTTTACAGCCGGCGATCACGCCCGCCCCAGGCGCCTCTGCACTCTCTTTGTCAGAGACATCCTCGAAGCGGTCGCGCAAGCTCTCATCCTCGGGCTGCGTTGTCTGCCTCAGCACGTCGACAATCGCGCCGATCTGTGCATTGATGGCCCTCATGTCCGCAATCAGCGCATCGGAGGACGCCGTCATGGTGTCGCCCAGCGCCGAAACGCCGTCCAGGAGACCCGACACGGCGTCGTCCAGCGCATCGGCGGGCTGTGTGAGACGTCCTTCCACGCTGTCAAAGTGGATGGCGGGCTTGTCGGAGAGCTCCCGCACCACTTCGCCACCCTGTTTCACCGCGCGTCTCAACAGGGAAAAAGCGCTTTCCAGCGAATCCGCCGCATCGAGCAGGTGCTCCAGGGTCTGATCCAGTCGTTTGCCGGCCAGCTTGAGCTCCCACGTCATCCCTCTGGTCCGCTGCACGGCCTCGGTGAGTGACTGCACCGCATGCGACAGCGCCTCCGACGCCGCCTCCAGCTCCTGCGCCGCTTTTTTCCACTTCTCAAAGTCGATCGATCCAAGTCCTTCGCGCAGCAGCTCCTCTATGGATTTCAAAGCGTCAGACACATCGGAAAGCGAAACGCCAATTCCTTCCGAGAGGGCGCTCCAGACGTTGCCCGAGGCATCGCTCCCGCGCCCCTCTCCCGTCATATCCTGCGCGGATTCCAACAACGCGCCCATAGAGGCCAGCGCCGCTGGCGTCGCTTCCGACAGAGCATCGATCGACGCCTCCAGTTCCTGAAACCCGTTTGCCGCCTCCTGCGCTGCGGCGTCGGTCTGCTCCTCATCCCCCAGGCCGGTTCGGAGCTGTTGCAGCGCCGCCCTCACATGGGAGAGCGCCCCAAGCCCCTGCTCGGCGGCCTGTTGCACCTTGGCCATGGCGTCCTCAAGCGCCGACACCGCGTCTTTTCCAAACGACGCTGCCGCCTGCCCGTCCTCCATCGCGTCATACAGCGCGCCCGAAGCCTGCTGCAGTTGACTGAGCGACCGCTGTGCAAAGTCGAGCACCGGCGTCATCTGGTCGAGCGCCCAGGACAGGCGGGTCGAGAGCTCGTTGACTTCATCCAAGTTGCCGTCGGCCCACTCTGTCAAGGCGTCGGACAGGTCGCCGGCTGCGTCTTTTGCCGCCCGCGTGTTGTCTGTCAGCTTCTGCATGTGAGCCGAGAGCTCGTTGGAAGAACCCTGCGCGTGGTTCAGTGCACGGTCGAGCTGACCTTGCAGCGTATCGAGTTCGTCCCACAGGCTGTCAAGCGTGCTCTGGTTGTACTTGAGCGTGAGCTTGGGCTCCATCTGACCTGCGATGCCGCCCACGTCCTTTCGCCCGCGCACCGTCGCCCGGTTGAGGCACCCATCGAGGTATCCCGATTGTCGACCTGCGATGCCGCCCACATTGTACCCGACGTGCTCATACCCCACCGGCCCATCGTTTTGACAACTCTGCAGGACGCCGCTGGAAAATCCCGCAATCCCGCCAATATCGGTGCAGACAGGTGCGTTTTCCATGGCGCCAAGCTGCCGCAACTCCACGTCTTTGAGCTCCAATGTGCTCTTGACCTCCGTGGTGTTGATGTGGCCGCCGTTTTCACATTGCAGCAGAGCGCCAAAATTCTGTCCGGCGATTCCGCCGACATAGTGCTCCCCCACCACGCTGCCTGAAAAGGAGCAGTTGATGAGCGTTCCGCTCGCCTCGTTGACGCCGACCACGCCGCCCACGACGTCCTCCCCTTTGACAACGCCCAAAAAAGCGCAGCGCATGATCTTGCCGCTGTTGCTGCCGACGATGCCGCCCATCACGCTTTTGCGACCTGTGGGAAGCACGCTGCCCCTGACGGTCAAATCCTTCACAACGCCGCTCTCCTGCACATAGCGAAAGAGCCCGCGAATGTTGCCGCTGCCCTCAATATCGAGTCCTGAAATGACATGCCCCTGCCCGTCGAACATGCCGCCAAAGGTCGGGATGGGGGCGAAATCGCTGCCTGTGAGATCGACATCGCATGCAAGCAGCACCGTTTTGCCGACAGACCAACTGTCAAGGCTGCAATTGCGCGACAGCTCTACCAGATCCTGCGCGCAGGAGATCACGATTGTATCCTGCGGCAGCGTCGATAAGTCCTGCTCCCGCTCGGACTGCGCGACCTGCACCGGCTCTGCCTTTCCGAGCTGCGACAATGTATCCTGCGCCGGCAAAAGCCCCTCCCCGGCAGTCTGGGGCTGCACGCTTTGACCCGGCAAAAGCTCTTTTTCCGCCCGAGGCCTAACACCCTGCGCCGGCAAACGCCGCGTCTCGTCAATTTGAGGCTGCAAGCCCGTCCAGGCTGAAAACCGCTGCCCAACGGTCTGTATTTCCTGAATGGACAAAAGCTCATCCTCGATGCGCTGTCGCATGCCCTGCGCCGGTGATTTTTTGCACGTATCGGTCTGCACGACATTCTGTTGGTCTCTTGCGGCCATCGCCGGCAACGCCAGAGTCGCCACGACATTCAGCGCCAGCAGCGCAGCCAGCGCCCTGTTTTTTTGCCTCATGATCTCACCTCTTTGCATGCAGCCCGCCCGTCTGATGGGCCCTCTTCCCGATCGGTTCGCCCGTCAAAAGCCCCCTCGCCTCCCGGCGCCTTTTGTTTTGCAGCGTCGTCCTCAAACGCTTTCTCTGGTTTGACGTTCTGCTTGTCGTCCATGATCTCCTCTCCTGCGCAACCCTCTGCACAGGCCGGGGTCCGGTTCTTGCCCTGCGGCGGCTCCTCCTTGAGCGTCCCCGTCTCAACCATGGCCGTCACATCTCCATAGATCACGCCGCGCATCACGGCGTCCACCACGCCAGACACTCTGCCGCGCACTCTCCCGTCCACAAACACGGTGCCGCTGGCGCTTCTTGTGAGTTCCGGAACCTTGATGTTAAAGCGGGTCTTTTCGACAATCAGGTCGCCGAGCAGCAGGATCTCGGGCAGTATAAACATGACGAGAAAAATCGAGATCAGCGTCCCTCTGCTCAGACATTCGCCAATGCCGACAATGACGGGCTCCGTGGAAATCTTGCCAATGAGAAAGGCGGCAAACGCCAGAATGCTCCCCGACGTCAGCACCGTGGGAAAGGCCAGATCCAGCGCCCTCACAATGGCCTGCTTGGGCGGCAGGCTCTGTTTCATCTCCGCATAGCGGCTTGAAATCACAATGGCATAATCGATGTTGGCGCCCATCTGAATGGCTGTGACGATGAGATAGCTCATAAAGAAAATGGGCTGATGGGCCAGCGTGGGAAAGGAAAAGTTGATCCAGATGCTGCCCTGAATCACCAAAATCAGCAAGATGGGCAGCCCCACCGACTGGAAGGTGAAGAGCAGCACCAGGATGACAAAGACCACCGAAAGCACGCTGATGAGAACGTTGTCGCGCTCAAAGGATACCGAGAGATCGTAGTCGCTTGTGGAGTCGCCCACGAGATACACGTCGTCGTCATAAAAACGCGCGGCCTCCCTGTGAATGGTCGAAAGAAAGGCAAAGGTCTGCTCCCCCTCCTCGGGCAAATTGAGGTTGATCACCATGCGCGAGTGGTTTTCCCCCAGCATCTGGGCCCTGCCGTCGACAAGCTGTCTGTAGAGATCGTCAAGCTCCTCGCTGACATCCTCGTCAAGCGTCACATACCCCTCCTGCTTTTGGTCATACAAAAACAAAAACATGTCCATGAGCGGCACGGCATAGCTGTCGATGCCACTGACCACTCTGCCATAGTTCTCATCGTTGACGGCATAGGCGGCATAGAGCAGGGAGATGAGCTCATAGTCCATATCGGTCATCTCTGCAAATTGGCGCGGGGTCAACCGGTCGGTCAGCGTGTAGCCGTCCATGGCCTCCACATTGGAAAGCCCTGTGGCCTCGCTCACCTCGTCATAGGCCTCAAGCCGCGCCAACAGCGCCTTTTCCCTGTCGTAGTCCCCTCTTGGAACCAGCAGCGCCATGATGTTCTGTTCACCAAAGGTCTCATCCACTCTTTCTCTTGCAATCTGGCTTTCATTTTGACGGCTGGTCTCAATCAGGCTGTACCCATAGACATAAGGGCAGTTGTGGGAGAGAAAAAATCCTCCCAGCAGACACAGGGCAAAGAGCGGCACGCCGACATAGCGCATCTTGACCACCAGCTTGCCCCATCTGTCGATTTTGGGAATAAACTCTCTGTGCCGCGTCTTGACAAGCGCGTTTGAAAAGAGCATCAGAAGCCCCGGCATCAGCGTAAAGACTGCAAGCATGCTGCAACAGATCGCTTTGATGAGCACAAGCCCCATGTCAAAACCGATGCGAAACTGCATGAACATCATGGCCGCAAGCCCCGACATGGTGGTGAGGCTGCTTGCGGAGATGGCGGGAATGGAATAGCTCAGTGCGTTGATGCAGGCCTGACGATCGTCCACCTGCCCGCGCTCCTCCGTGAAGCGGTGCAGCAAAATGATGGCATAGTCGATGGCAAGCGCCAGCTGCAGCACCACCGTCACCGAATCTGAGACAAAAGAGATCTCTTTTAACCAGTAGTTGGTGCCCAGGTTCAAAAGGGCCGCCGCGCCAAAGGTGATGATCAAAATGGGAATCTCTGCGTAGGAGCGCGAAGTCAGCAGCAGCACCAGCACAATGATGACCGCTGCGATCACCAAAATAACGCGCATCTCGCCGGCCAGCGTGTCGACAATGGAATCGCCCACCTCGCTGGAGATGTAGGCATCATAGGGGGCAAGCAGCTCTTTGAGCCGATCCATGGCGTCAAGGCTGATCTGATCCTCGTTCTCCCCCTCAAAGGTCACTTCAAAAAGAGCGTTTGCCCCTTTCATGTGATCCTCATCCTGTTCAAACGTAACCGACGCCACCCCTTCTATGTCCGCCACGCGCGCAGAAAGCGCCTGCGCAATGTCGAACGTCACATGGGTCACCATCACCCGGGCCGACCCATAGGTAACAAGCTCCTCATCCATGATGGTCAGTCCACGTCTCGTCTCTGTGTCGGCCGGAAGATAGGCCGTCAGATCATTGCAGACGCTGACCCACGACTGGGACACCATGCTAAAGGCGACGGCCACTGCATAGAGAAAAAAGATCAAATTTCTTTTGTCTACGATAAATGCGGATAATTTTTCAATAAACGTCGTGCTTTTGATGGAATTCACCCCCTGATCCCTCGCTTGGTTTTACGGATGCGTCATGCAAAAGTAAGTCCGCTCTGCGGGCAACCCCCGGCCCCTTTGCGGAGCCCTAAGGCGGGACAAAAGGCTGCGCCGTCGACCGGTCGTCGAGTCCGCACTTCAACAAAACGCAAGCTCGGCTGGCGCAAAGCCGTCTCATGTGCCATCCAGCCGAACCCCCGTAAGTCGCATGCAGCCCTTTTCGGTCTCGACCTCCCCCGTCAAAACGCCCTGTGAAACGACGAGATGCGAGCGACACGAAAGGTCGCTCAAAATGGAGTGCAGATGATGCGTAAGATAAAACTCACAGGCTCGCACCTGCTCCCCCGCGACAGGGTTTTCCATGCCCAGCAGAAAAAGCGTTCCGGTCACACCGCTCTCTGAAAGCGTCAACCGCAAGGTCCCCTCTCTGGGTCCCATCGGGCTGTGCAGCGTAACCTGATACCAGCTTGTCATCCCCAACGCCCCCTTTTCGTCTTCTTCTTGCAGCATACGCGCCTTAAGCGTCCTCTTCAACCGACAACAAGGCCCCGCCTGTCAAAATTTTGACAGGCGGCGGGCAGTTGCAGCGGTGGAAATTTACAGTCTTTCATGCTATACTTGAAAAAACGCAAAAGAGAGAGCCGTATCTTTGTCCCAGGCTGCAGATTTGCAACCGCCAATCAGGAGGCGTCATGTCTAAAAGTTATTCCGTGTCTGAAATCACAAAGCGCCAGCTCTGCGATTCGCTGAAAGCCCTGATGGGGCAAAAGCCGCTTGAAAAGATCACCATCAGAGAGGTGACCGAGGGCTGCGGCCTTCAAAGGCAGGCCTTTTACTATCACTTTGAGGATATCTA
>CABRXB010000032.1 GCA_902474785.1 uncultured Eubacteriales bacterium
TGCAAAGGGGCAGGCAAAGCCGATGGGCGTCCCCTTTTGGATACAGGAGGCAAAGGCGATGGTGTCGGCCCCGCGGCGTGCGAGCTCTCTGGCGCGCAGCACCGCTTTTTTCCCGGGGCATCCCCCGCAGGAGACAAAACCGACCACGTCGATGTCGCCGGGGACATCTGAAAAGGCGCCGCGCCGTTCGCGGATGGCGGCAAAGTCGGTGGAGCCGGGACAGTAGTCTTCCGTTTGCATACAGCGGATGATGCCCACTTTCATGTTGAATCCTCCCAGTATGATGTTGCGTTGTCGGCAAAGCGGTTGGCTTTGCGCCGCGCGGCTTTTTGCGACAACAGAAGATGAGAGCATGGTGCAATGGCGAAAAAAGCGGTGCTCTTTTCAGCGGTGGTGCTTGGCACAGTTGTACCGTCCGCCTCGCACACGACATGGACAGCGCCATGTGCGATGCCGTAGCGACCGAATCCGATGAAACAACTTCTGGAAAGTCGCCGCCTAATACAGTCCAATGCGAGGGATATGACGACAACTGCACACAATCGGGTTCAGGGCGCGCTCTGTCCCAGCACCGCGCTTTGGTCCCTGTGCAGCGACCCGGCGCGGTGCTTGACGAAGGCCGCAGGCTGGCGTTCATGCGTGCATCGCATCTTATCTCGGCCCCTGTGCAGACCCGGCGCGGCACTTGACGAAGGCCGCAGGCTGGCGTTCCTGGCGTTGCGCCGGGCCTCGCTCCCGCGCAGCGACACTACGCCATGCGTTCGATCAGGACACAGGCTGGCGGATCACAGCATGGAACCGCGCCTTGGCGCAGCGGGCCGACAGGGGACTTAAAGAAACGCCGCGGGAAGGCAGACAGTCGACATTCAGCCGTTCGCACAACGGTCGTCACAATGTTCTGGTAAATAAGCAGCCGCCACCCGGTCAGGCGAGCCGGCAAAAGCAGCGCCTGCTGCAATGGAGCTTGAACAGCCGTCACGCTGTGATTATCTCGCGTCCTCCGAGGTCGGCTCGGGTGCGGGTTCGTCTGTCTCTCCCAGATCGGCCGCCTCTTCCGGAGTTACAACGGAGACCTCAGGCGCTTCAAAAGGCGTCTTTTGCTCAGAGGTCTCGGGCTCTGCGGCGGCGTGGCCGTCGGCAGGCGCAGCCTGCACATCGGGGACGATTTTTGCCCCGCAGATCTGACAAAACATCGCCTTTTTGGAGACCTCGCGGCCGCAGGCCGGGCAGACAGGGGATGCAGCCTGTGCATTCTTTTGGCGCTTGAGCTGTTCGAGCTCCTGCTCACAGGCCTCAATCATGGCGGAGAGCGCCTCAGGCGTCAGCCGTTCGCTCTCGCCTCTGGAGGATTCATAGACCGATTTGCCGAGCTCACGGTAGAGGTCGGCAAGCTCATTTTCCTTGGCCGAAATGTCAAAGGTCAGTTTGGTGCTTTTGCGCAGGCTGTGAACAGTCTGCGTCATGGCGTCGCCCGCCTTCTTGAGCGTTCCCAAAATCTCGTTTTTATCCAGTGCCATAAAACAACCTCCTTGTTGTTGGGGCGGCAGCCCCACTTTCTTGCATATGCTTGATTTTCCGCAACGTCCTGGTCAGATGCTTTGAAGCAGGGAGAGAAGCGTTTTTGTGTTGTGGCGCAGCTTCTCCTTGTCGCGGATGTACTCGTGAAAGTGCTTGTTGTGGAACACGCGCTCGATTTTTCCGCCCGGCAGCCCCACCACCTTGGAGACGCCGCCGGCGCCCATGGCCACAATGCTCTGGTACTCACCCATGATATAGACGTTGTAAAGCCCCTGGGTGTGGGGCAGAGCATAGCCCACGTTTTCAAGGTTGCCCAGCGTGTTGCGCTGGCGGTAGAGATAGTATGGCGTGTATCCCGCCTCGTGCGTCACGCGGCTTGTGGTTTCCAGCATGGCAAAAATGTCGTTAGCCCCCTGGCGGGAGCGATCCATATCCTTGTATTCCAGGCGGGCGGCGCGCTTGAGCGAAAGCGAGTGGACGGTCAGGTTTTCCGGACGCAGCGCCGCCACCTCTTCGATGCTCTTTTGAAAGGATGCTACCGGCTCGCCCGGCAATCCTGCAATGAGGTCGACGTTGACGACCTGAAAGGGATAGGTGCGCGCCAGCGCAAAGCAGTCAAAAAAGTCCTGCGCCGAATGGGTGCGCCCGATGCGCCGCAGCGTGTCGTCGTCTGTGGTCTGGGGGTTGACGCTGATGCGGTCGGCCCCGCTCTCGACAATGGCCTCGAGCTTGTCGGCCGTGATGGTGTCGGGGCGACCGGCCTCCACCGTGAATTCGGACAGGGCGCCGACGTCGAGATATTTGGAGAAAAGGCCGAGCACGTCGCGCAGTTGGTCGGCCGTCAGCGTGGTGGGCGTTCCGCCGCCCATATAGACCGACTGCACGGGAATGCCCGCCTGTGCGAGAGCGGCAAGCGTTTGCTCCATCTCCTCCATGAGCGCCTGCACATAGGCCGGGATAAAGCGCCCCTCCTTTTCCACGGAATGGGAGACAAAAGAGCAGTACGAGCAGCGCGACGGACAAAAGGGGATGCCCACATAGATGCTCACGGCGCGCGGGTTGAGCAGGGAGAGCGCCTCCTGTTCGCTGCGCAGCACCCCTGCGCACAGCATGGTCTTCTCCGGGGCGGTGTAGCAGTCAAGCAACAGTTTTTGCGCCGCCTGCTGCTCGGTCAACCCCGCATCGAGCAGACGCCTGACCAGCTTGGCAGGGCGAATGCCGGTCAAAGTGCCCCAGGGCGGGGAGATGCCCGTGAGCTGTGCCCCGGCCTGATAAAAGCTGCGTGCCAGCGCCGCCGCCGGCTGTTCGTCGGGCCGCGCCTCGTCCTGGGCGCTGGCGCTGACCCCGTGGGCCGTGATGCTGGTGAAGGCAGTGCGCCCTTCAAGGCGGGAGGTTGCAGACAGCCCGTCTTCCAGTTGGGCCGAAAATCCCGCGGCGGGGAAAAAGAGCAGCGCCAGCGTTTCGATCAGATAACGCTCGTCGTGCCCTTGCAGCGTCAGTTTCATAACGGCTTGAAGAAGGGGTTGTTGGCCTTCTCGTGGGAAAGGGTGCTGAACTCCTCGTGTCCTGGGAGGATTTGAAGATCCTCCTCAATGGCGCCCAGCACCACCGAGATCGAGTGGCGCAGCTCGGCCGCCGAGCCGCCGGGGAAATCGGTGCGGCCAACGTCGTCGTGAAAGAGCGTGTCGCCCGTGAAGAGATAGGGGTCGGCGCGCAGGCAGATGCCGCCCTTTGTGTGGCCGGGGGTGTGCAGCACCTCGAGGGTGATATTGCCCACCTGCAGCCGGTCGCCGTGGTGCAGCAGAAGCTCGGGCGCGGCGGGTTCGAAGGTCAGCCCACTGCCGCGAAACATCGAGCGCGCCTCGTCTGAGGTCAAAAAGTGGGCGTCGGCCTCGTGGATGGCGACTTGGCCGCCAAAGCGACGTTTGACCTGCCCGAGCAGGGCGGTGTGGTCGCCGTGCCCATGGGTTGCGATGAGATATTTGAGCTTGTAGGGGCACTGTTCCAGATAGGAGAAGAGATCCGGATTGAGAAAGCCGGGGTCGATCAGGGCCGCTTCGCCGCTGGTTTCATCCATGAGGATATAGGTGTTGACAAACATCATGGAGCTCGAAATGTGGTGTAATTTCATAGACAGTCTCCTCCTTTGGGTATAGTGTGTCAAAAGCTGTTGTCGCCCTTCTCGACGATGAGCGTGATGGGCCCGTCGTTGAGCAGCGAGACCTTCATATCGGCGCCAAACACGCCGCTTTGCACGGGGATTCCCCGGTCTTTGAGCGTCTGCTTGAAGAGCTCAAACAGAGGGATGGCGCGCTCAGGGCGCTCGGCCTTGATAAAGGAGGGACGATTTCCCTTGCGGCAATCCCCCGCGATGGTGAAGTTGGGAACCACCAGCACCGCGCCGCCCACCTCGGAGAGCGCCTTGTTGAGCTTGCCGTTTTCGTCCTCGAACACGCGCAGGTTGCCCACCTTTTCGGCAAGCTGACGGCAATCCTCCTCGCTGTCGCCGCTCCAGACGCCGAGCAGCACCAAAAAGCCTTTTTCAATGGCGCCCACCGTGGCGCCGTCGATCGTGACGCTGGCATTTGCCACGCGCTGAACCACTGCTTTCATGGAAGATGTCCTCCTTTTGGCTGGCTTTTAAAAAATGGGGCGGCGACACGCCGCCCCAGGGCCTTTTTATTCCACTGAAAGAATGTAGCTGTAAATGGGCTGGCCGCCGGGCATGACGGCGAGCTCAACCTTGGGGCCCAGTTTGCGCCTTGCCTGATCTTCGAGCTTGGACGCGACAGCGGGCGTCACGTCGGCGCCGGTGAAGATGTTGACAAATTCGGTGTTCTCGTCGACCATGGCGCCCAGCATTTTGAGCACCGCCTTTTCCGGCGTCTTTTCCAGCGCCAGCAGCTTTTTGCCGCTCAGCCCCATCATCTCGCCCTTTTTGACCTTGCGCCCGTCGATCTCGGAGTCGCGCACGGCGTAAGTCACCTGCCCGCTCTTGACGGCGCGGATGCCCTCGAGCATCGCGGCCTCGTTCTGGTCGGGCGAGAGCGTCTCATCGAAGCGGGTGAGGGCAGCCATGCCCTCGGGTATGGTGCGGCTGGGCAAAACCAGAACCTGTTTGTCGGTCATCTTGGCGGCCATCTGTGCCGTGAGGATGATGTTGGAATTGTTGGGCAGCACAAAGACGGTCTGCGCGGGCGTCGCGTCAATGGCTGCCAGAACATGCTCGATGGCGGGGTTCATGGTCTGCCCGCCCTCGACGATCTGGTCAACCAGAAAGTCGCGAAAGACGTTTGAGAGCCCCTCGCCGGGCGAGACCGCCACAAAGCCAAAGGGCTTTTCCGGGGCGGCGATGGTGCGGGTTTCAGGCGTCATCTGTGCGACAAAGTCGCCATACTGCTCGATCATGTTTTCGATTTTGACGCCCGAAAGGTAGCCATATTTGAGCGCCTCCTGCAAGACGCGCCCGGGGGCGTTGCTGTGCACGTGCACTTTGATGATGCTGGCGTCGTCCACAAAAACCAGCGAGTCGCCCAGCTTGTCGAGGTAGGCGCGCAGGGTTTCGGGGTTTCTCAGGCGCTTGCTGTGGGTCTTGTTGATGAAAAACTCCGTACAGTAGGCGAACTTGATGTCCTCGGGGTTGAGGGCGGCAATGTCGATGCGCGGCGGCGCACCTGTGGCGTCGGCCTGCTGCGCGCCGGGCTTTTCCGGCGCGGCGTCGGCCTCGATTGGCACGCCGTCGATCAGAAAGCTTGCCATGCCCTCGATCATGCGCACATACCCCTGCCCGCCCGAGTCGACCACGCCCGCCTTCTTGAGAACCGGCAGCATGTCTGGGGTTTTGACAAGCGTCTGTTTTGCGGCGTCGAGCAGGCGGGTGAGCATGCCCTCGATGTCGGCTCCCTGCCGCGCCGCCTCCATCGCCTGTTCTGCGGCGACGCGCGAAACCGTGAGAATGGTGCCCTCGGTGGGCTTCATCACGGCCTTGTAGGCCGATTTCACGCCGGCGTCAAAGGCGGCGGCGAGTTTGACGGCGTCGGCCTCGTCGACCCCTGTGAGCTCCTTGGCAAAGCCGCGAAACAAAAGAGAGGTGATGACCCCTGAGTTGCCGCGCGCATTTTTGAGAAAGATGGAGGCGGCCAGATCCGCCACCTCGCCGCAGTTTCCCTGGGCGCTGCGCAGGGGGGCCGCGCCGCCCAGCAGCGTCATGGCCATATTGGTTCCGGTGTCGCCATCGGGCACGGGGAATACGTTGAGATCGTTGATCTCGTTTTTATATCGCTCCACGTTGCAAGCGCCCGATAAAATGGCGTCGCGCAGCAAAGCGCCGTTGATGGTGTTCAAAATCGTCTCCTCCTGTCAGGATTTCATGTCGTCCACGCAGATGGTGACTTCATGGACGGTGAGCCCTGTGAGCTCCTCCACCGTGTAGCGCACCCGGTTGACGATGCTGCTCGACACCGCTGCGATGTTCAGGCCGTAAATCACGACAATGTGCAGTTCAATGGACACCATGTCCTCCCCGACGGGGATGACGCGCACGCCTTTGTCAAGGCGGTTTCGCTTAAAAAGAGAGACCAGATTTTCCACAGAGTCCTTGGCGGCCATTCCAGCCACGCCAAAGCACTCGTTGACAGCACGGCCCACAATGGTCTCGAGGACTTCGCCGGAGATGGTGATCTCCCCGAGAGCGGTTTCCAGTTTCACCATATCGCACCTCCCATGCGTATTGTTTGGAATATCCATAAGCAAACCTCTTGGCTGCTTATCGAATTTGCCTGTAAGAATTTCAATTTAGTATAGCACAGTTTTCCTGTAATAACAAGTAAAGCGCCGATAAAATCGGCGCTGTGAGGCCGCAAAGCGCGCGTTTGCGGCAGGGGGTCGACATCCCGACACAGCGCAAAGCTCTCGACGCTTTGCGCTGTGTCTATCGGGAAATCAATCGTGTGAAAGGCGAGGACAGGAAAGGGGCGCCGCACGACGGCCGCAGGCGCTGCGCAGTGGTCAACGCCCCGAGAAGGCCGCCTCATAGACGTCGTCTTGCTCTGGCAAATGGGTGACGTAGCCGATGGGGATCTGATTGTTTGTCGCCTCCACAACGGCCCTGGCGCCGGTTTCGCCAAACGCCCCGCACAGCTCAATGCAGCCGACGCCCTCTGCGCACAGGGCTTTGGCGACGGCGCAGGCCTCTTCCAAATCGGCCACGCCGATGATCTGTGCGGTTCCTTTGGGCATTGCGACGCGATCTTTTGCGGCGTGGTAATTGCCCATGACAAGAAATGCAAATTTCATTTTTATTCCACCTTCCTGTTTGTTTTGCCTGCGAACAGAGTTTTTTTAAGTCTCACGCCCCGCGAAACGAAACTGCCCAGCGGCTGTTTGCGAAGGCGACGCTCCATGGGAAAAGAGGGTGGCTCAAGAGGCCAGACGCAAGCGCTCAAGGCCCAAAAGAGGGTTCGTCGCCGTCGGCGTGAGCACGCCGCGCAGCGCGTCGTCTCCCACGGCAATCTCGCCCAGTGCAAAATAAAGCGGCACAATGGGCATCTCGCTGTCGAGCGCCGCCACGAGCACGGTGGCCGCCGCCTTGGACGACTCGGCCGGGGCGCTTTTGAGCGCGCGCAGGGCGCTGTCGAGCGTGGGGGAGGAAAAGCGCGCGTGGTTGAGCGATCCTCCCGTCCCCACGAGGGGGGTGAGATCCATGTCGGGGGTCAGCCGGACCTCGCCCAGATAGAGGTCGAAGTTGCCGGCGCGGATGAGAGAGGCATACTCCTCGGCGGCGGCCTCGACCACCGTCACGTCGTAGCCAAAGGCCGAGAGCTGGTTTGAAATGGAGACGGCCAGCGCTCCGCGCTCCGCGCTGGAACTGTTGCACAGCAGACGCAGCGAGAGCGTTCTTCCGTTTGCCGTCGTGCGAAGCCCCTCTTCGTTTGGGATGTAGCCCGCCTGTTCGAGCATGGCCTCGGCATAGGCGGCGTCGGTGCCGCGGGAGACGGCGGAAGAGTCGTAGAGATACCATTTGGAGCTGATGGGGGAGAGGGCGACAAAGCCGCCTGTCGCCACGTTGTCGTCGACCAAAGTGGAGCGGGAAAGCGCCGAGGAGAGCGCCCGGCGAAGCTCTGCGGTCGACAGCGCGGCGCAGGAGGGGTTGACCCCCAGAAAGACGAGGTTGTTTGAGACATAGCTCACCCCGCCATAGGAGGATTTTGCGCCAAGAGAGGTCATGAGGCTGATCTCCCCGGTGCTCAGGGCAAAGGAGGCCGCCTGCATGTCAGGCGTGTCGACAAGGCCGATGCGGGAGAGCGCCACAGGGCCGCCCACCCAGTTGTCGTTTGCAAGCAAAAGGGCGTTTTGCTCGTCGAAGGAGAACTTGCCGCTGCCGACAGGGGAAAAGCTCTCACCGTCGGAGGGCGCCTTTAAAATGGGAATTTCAAGCAGCGAGGCGAACAGGTTGTTCTCGAAGAGCAGCGTGAGCGAGACGGTTGTCTCGTCCACAGCCTCGATGGTGGAGACCCCCGCCATACGCGCATCGTAGTTGGTGCCTCCCGCTTTAATGCGCGAGAGGGTGTAGACGACGTCGGCCGAGGTCAGGGCGCTGCCGTCGTGAAAGGTCAGCCCCGGTTTGAGCGTGATGGTGACGCCAAGCCCCTCCACCGTGATCGACTGCGCCAGAAGCGGCGTGGGCGCAAGAGCTTCGTCGAGCAAAACAAGGGGGTCGAAAATCAGGGCGGAGAGCTCCTGGTTGACGCGGCTTGTGGTGGAGAGCGGGTCGAGGGAGGCGGTTTTGACATAGGGCAAGTGGAGCTCCTGCGGCGCCTGCGACACAGGGGCGCCGCCCTGTTCGGTCGGCACGCCGTCGACCGGCGTGGAGGAGGAGCAGGCGCCCAAAAGCGACAGCGCCAGCAGCAGCGCGAGCAACCGGAGTTTCCTCATGGCGTCGCCTCCTTTCTCAGTCCGATGAGGGCCATGAGCACGCCGCGCCTCTCCCCGTGCACGCGGTGGGAGAAGTAGCGGTCGGGACGTTCAAAGCAGCACTCGCCAAGGCAGGTGATGTTTTGCTCCTTCACGCCCATCTCAAGGGCGGTGATCTCCACGGCGCGCCACAGATCAATGTGGGGCTTGGAATAGCCGCCGAGAATGAGGTTTGGATGCTGTGGGAAGGCCAGTGCAAACTGCTGGGCGACATCTTCACCGACTTCAAAGCAGGCGGGGCAGATGGAGGGGCCGATGGCCATGAGCGTTTTCGAGGGATCGACCGAGAAGGTCTCGATCATCAGACGCAGCGCGTTGGCCACGATTTTGTCCTTGGTGCCGCGCCAGCCCGAGTGCACCGCCGCACACACCCCCCGGTCGGGCGCGTAGAGAAGCAGGGGGATACAGTCGGCATAGTAGCAGACGGGGAAAATGCCGCGCTCGCCTGTCACCACGCCGTCGGCCTGCGCAAAGGGGGCTTCGGAAAAGGGGTTTGCCACGCCGTCGCGCGGGGAGAGCAGCACGCGCGCAGAATGCACCTGCCGCATGGCT
>CABRXB010000033.1 GCA_902474785.1 uncultured Eubacteriales bacterium
GGTGGTCTGCAACTTCGACCGCGGCCGTATGTTCACCGTGGACAGTATGGACAACCTGGAGACGGCCAGCATTGCCTTTGGCCAGCTCGCAGGCGAGTTCATCCGCACCAAGGTGACGCCGGAGGAGGATGCTTTCCGCTTCGCCCAGTACGCCGGCGCCGAGGGCATCTCCAAGGTGGCCGCTGGCGCAACGCTGGCAGACGGCGCGGCCGTCATCGCCGCGCTGCGCGCCGCCATCACGCAGATGGATGAGGACGAGGTGCCCGCCAATGAGCGGTATCTGTACATCACCCCGCTGCTGCTGGGCTATGTGCAGGACATGGACACCACCAAGTCCCGCGAGGTCATGCAGAATTTCGCCAAGGTGGTCAAGGTGCCCCAGACCCGCTTTTATACCGCTATCGAGCAAAAGGACGGCAAGACGGCGGGCGAGGAGGCCGGGGGCTACGCCAAAGCCGAGGGCGGCAAGGACATCAACTTTATGGTCATCCACAAGCCCGCCCTCATCCAGTTCCCCAAGCACATCGCGCCCAAAATCATCACCCCCGATGCCAACCAGAGCGGCGATGCCTATAAGTTCGGCTATCGGCAGGTGGCCATTGCGGACGTGTACGAGAACAAGGTGGCGGGCATCTACCTCCACCACAAGGCGTAAGGAGGACATCATGGGTAAAATCGTAGGTTTGACCTTTGAGGAGGAAGCCGCCAAGCTGCCTTGCCCCCATTGCGGCAAGGAGTACAAGACCGAGGAGGCCATGGCCAAGCACATCAAGGACAAGCACCCGGAGGCCGCTGGCGGCAACGGCGGCGGGCCTCCCAGGGCGTGAGCAAGGAGGGCGAGCGCTTTGATTCCCGTTGACTATTCCTTTTACATCGGCACGTTCAAGGGCGAAGCGGCCTACGCGGATTTTGACCGGCTGGCTGTCAAGGCGTCGGCCTATCTCGACCGTCTGACCTTTGGCCGCATCACCGACGACCTGCCGGCTGCGACCCTCAACCGGGCGAGGCTGTCCCTCTGTGCCGTTGTGGACGCCCTTTTGCTCAATGAGCGGGGCGGCGGCATCGCCTCGGAGACCAACGACGGTATCAGCGTCACCTATGTGGCGGGTATCAGCAACGCCAAGACCGACCAACAGCGCCTCCGGGAGGCCGCTGCCCTCTATCTGGGCGGCACCGGCCTCCTTTACCGGGGGGTGGACTGATATGCTGGAGTGTAACCAGACCATCACCCTCATCAAGTGTGATGGCGAGGCATACACCGGCCAGGTCTTTGACGGCGTGAGCTGGTACGACAAGACCAAGGTACGGGTGGAGG
Organism: uncultured Eubacteriales bacterium; assembly: GCA_902474785.1. Taxonomy (GTDB): domain Bacteria; phylum Bacillota; class Clostridia; order Oscillospirales; family Feifaniaceae; genus Galloscillospira. The sequence goes on from CABRXB010000033.1 coordinate 1,316, forward strand.
GTGCGGGGCTGGTGTTTGCCAACGCCACCAGTATCCGCATACCAGCCGCCGCCATCGCTCCGACTGCTCTGCTGCCGAAGGTGGGTGACCAGGTCATCCACGGGCGCTTGCCTCTGGACTTTACCGTGGAGCGCCCCGCTGACCTCGCCCCGTACCACCCCCGCAAGGTGGTGGCTGTGGGAGATAACTGGCGCGGCGGATTGCCGCATCTGGTGGTGATTTGCCAATGAGTAATGTGACCATCAAGCTGCACATCAACCCGGAGACCATCTTGAGGGCCAGAGGCATGGGCAGCAGCAAAGCCGCCGCCAAGCATCTGGCGGAGACCGTGGCCCGCCTGTCTGACCCCTATGTGCCAATGTCTTCTGGAGCGGGGGCGCACATGAAAGAAGGGTACACCATAGCCGGGGACGGCTCTAGCATTACCTACCGCGGCCCCTATGCCCATTTCCAGTATGTTGGCGAAGTCATGGTTGGTACCAGCGGCAGCCCGTGGGCAAAAAGCGGTGAAAAAAAGCGCTACGCCGGGCGTGAGTTGACCTATGGCGGCGCTCCCATGCGGGGCAAGAAATGGGATAAGCGCATGATGGACGACCGAGGCGACGAGGTCGTTAAAGACCTGGCTAATTTTGTGGGAGGAAAATCAACATGACCATGATAGGCGCGATTCGGGACTATTTACAGGCCTGTCCTCTACTGGAGGACGAGCGGCTTGGTGTGGATTTTCTGCCCGCCGAAGTCGCCACCTACAGCGTGGACGTGACGCCGGTCAACCCCGTGGTAAAGCGATATAAAGACGGTGGGAGCTTACGACAGGTTGCCTTTGTCTTTGCAACCAGAGCCTATTATGGCAAGCATGTCCGACAACAGCTCGATAACCTGGGGCTGTTTGAAGCCTTTGAAAGCTGGATCGAGCAACAAAACCGCGCCCGTAAATTCCCCGATCTGGGGGAGGGGCGCAGTGTGCAAAAGCTGGAGGTCACCACCTCCGGCTATGTGTTTGCACCCGACACGGACACGGCGCGATACCAAATTCAATGCCGCCTGTCCTATTACCAGAAAGGAGAAAAATAAGAATGAAACTCTCTGAGCTGATGACAAACCACACGCCAAACGCCGATTTTGAGGGCTATGCCATCAACGACGACTTTGTGTTGGCGGTGGACTGCTCGGCGCAAGGAAACGCAACTGACCCCCATGAATACGCCGTGGTAGAAATGGGGGTATCGGGGCTCGATGCGCAGATGAACCCTGTGACGCAGGACAAACAGTACATCCGGGCCGGGCAGTCCACCACCAAGACCGGCACGCAGCGCTCCTTTGCCGTGAGCGGCGACCGTTATGTGGGCGATGTATTCCAGGATTTCGCCCTTGGGCATGGTGTGAAGTACGGCACGGGCAACGCGGTCATTCGGGATTACGTGTATTTTTGCGTGCTTAACGGCAAAGGCGAGCGCGGCAAGGTCTCGATCATTGTCAACTCCGACGGGGCTGGCAATGCCGGTGAGAGTGCCGAAATTGACATTGAGCTGCGCAAGGCGGGCGGGCAGCCCACCGAGTACGTCTATACGGCCCCGGGCGGCGTGTAAGGAGGACTGACCCATGCTTTTCCGTGATATGGAGTTGGACTTTGACATCTTTGATGCCGATACCGCCGAGCTGTATGAGGAGGCCGCCAAGCAGGCTGGTGAGGAGGCCGTTAAAAAGCCCGGGGAAACCCTGGCCGAGTGCATCCGCCGCCAGTGCGGTGCGGTTTTCCACTTCTTCGACACCCTCTTTGGCGAGGGCTCCCACCAGGAGCTTTTCGGTGAGCGCACCAACTTGGTGGAGTGCCTGGAGGCTTTCCGGGAGTTTGTTGGCCTGGTGAACGCCCAGCGGGCCGCCCTCGACACCATGATCGCCGAGGCCAAGGCCGAGGGCGCAGCCCCTAACCGGGCAACACGGCGGGCGGCCACACGGGCGCCCAAAGCGTGAACATCCTTGTAGACCCTTTGCCCAATACGGTGAAAATTGGGGGGCAGGACTGGCCAATCAATACCGCTTTCTATGTGTGGGTCCTCTTTGAGATCACAATGCAGGACCCTGCCCTCACGGATGCGGAGAAGATTGAGCAAGCCCTGTCCCTCTGTTTTCCGACTGTTCCCCCGGATCTAAACGGGGCCCTGGACGCCCTGCTGTGGTTTTACCGCTGCGGGGAGGATAGCCCCAAACCGGGCAAAGGCGGCGGCGGGGGAACACATAAAAAGGCGTACTGCTTTGAGCAGGACGCCAACCTCATCTATGCCTCTTTCATGGCCTGTTATGGTATCGACCTGGCCGAGGCTGACAGCTTGCATTGGTGGAAGTTCCGGGCCCTGTTCCGGGGTCTCCCGCAGGAGTGCGAGATGATCAAAGTGATGGGCTACCGCACCGCAGACCTCAAGGGCATGAGTAAGACCCAGCGAAAGCTCTATGAGAAAATGCGGAAAGCCTACGCCCTCACCAACGCCCGCAGCGTGGAGAGCGTCATGAGCCTGGCAGAGCGAAATCAGCGTATGATAGATTATGTGGCCCGTCGCTTCGAGGAAGAGGCGGAACGAGCGTGAACAAGAAACTTGAAAAGATCAAATGTCCCCATTGTGGTTATGAGATGCCCCTGATCTATGACCCGGCGCGGGCCGTGTGCAGTGGGGTTAAGGTGGTGACACTATGGCAGCCGATGGCTCCGTTGTTATCGAAATCACAGGCGATGACAAAGAATTTAAGGCATCCCTAAACTCCCTTGGCGATGTGGCGCTTGGCGCACTCAAGGGTGTGGCCACGGCCGTCACCGCTGCTGCCACGGCAATAGCTGGATTGGCAACGGCGGCGGCCAAGGTTGGCTCTGAATTTGAAACCTCCCTTGCCGGGACATCCACCATGTTTGGGGATGTCGAGGTGGACACGGAGGGCCTGACCGCCAAGATTTTGGACCTGTCCAACGCCTCCGGCCTGGCCGCTACCGGCATAAGCAACAGCCTCTATAATGCCCTGTCCGCTGGTATCCCCGTCACCGAGGACATGAGCGGAGCCATGGACTATATGGAGAGCTGCACCAAGCTGGCGGCGGCAGGCTTTACCGATGTTGACACCGCAGTTACAGCCACCGCCAAGGTAATGAACGCCTACGGCATGGGTCTGGACGATGTGGACAGCATCCAAAAGGTCATGCTCCAGACCCAGAACAAGGGCATTACCACGGTCAATGAGCTGGGCGCTACCCTTGCCCAGGTCACTCCCACCGCCGCCGCTATGGGCGTATCCTTTGAGAATGTGGGCGCGGCGCTGGCCACGATGACGGCGCAAGGCACACCCACAGCACAGGCCACCACCCAGCTCAACAGCCTCATTGCGGAGCTGGGCAAAAGCGGCACCATTGCCGCCGTCAACCTGGAAAAGGCCGCAGCGGGCACGGAGTACGCTGGCAAGAGCTTCACGGAGCTCGTGGACGCCGGTGTGCCCCTCAATGAGGTCCTGGACCTTATGAGCGACTACGCCGATGAAAACGGCCTATCCATGATTGACCTGTTTTCCTCCATTGAGGCGGGCAAGTCCGCTCTCGCTATGGCCGGGAAAAACAGTGAGACCTTTGCGGAAAACCTTGCGGCCATGTCCACCGAGGCGGACGTGGTGGGCAGCGCCTACGAAAAGGTAACGGACACCCTTGAGCACAAAATAAGCATACTCAAGGAGAGCGTGACCAACCTGGGCATTGCCGTCTACCAGGATATGGCCGAGCCGCTGAAAGAGGCGGCGGGCATGGCTACGGACTGGGTTGGGGAAATCACAGACGCCTTTAATGACGGCGGGCTGACGGCCGCCGCGGGTGCTATCGGCAATGTTCTGGCGGAGGCGGTCACCTATATTGCCAACCTCGCGCCCAAGATGATTGATGCCGGGGTGCAGCTGCTCCAGGCCCTGCTCACGGGCATCCAGCAAAACCTCCCGGCGCTTGCTGCGGGCGCTGCCGGCATCGTCACAAGCCTTGTCAACGGAATCGTGGCCCTTTGGCCACAGTTGGTCATTGCCGCCGCACAGCTCATCACCGGCCTGGCGGATGGGCTTGTTGCCGCCATCCCGGTGCTGCTTGAGGCGATTCCCGCAATCATTGAGAGCCTGGTGACGGCGTTTGTGGACAGCGCCCCCGCCATCATCGACGCAGGCGTTACCCTGCTGGTGGCCCTCGTCGAGAACCTGCCTTTCATCATTTCCACCATTGTGGAGGCCCTGCCCCGGATCATTGACGGCATAACCACCGCGCTCATCGGAAATATTGACAAAATTGTAATGGCCGGTGTGACGCTGCTGGTTGCCCTTGTTAAAAACCTCCCCCAGATCATCGCAACCATTATCACCGCAGTCCCCGAAATCGTTTCCAGTATTGTGGGCGCTTACACGGGCCTTGCCGGGGAAATTGTTGAGATAGGCGCAAATATCGTGAGCGGCATTTGGGACGGCATTTGCAGCATGGCCGGCTGGATAAAGGACAAGGTCACCGGCTTTTTCTCCGGTATTGTGGAGGGTGTCAGGGGCTTCTTGGGCATCCACAGCCCCAGCAAGGTCTTTGCGGAGATTGGCAACAGTACCATAGAGGGATTTTCCGAGGGCGTGGACGACGGTGTGGCAGACGCCGAAGGCTCCCTGCTGGACACCGTTGGCGCGCTATCTGCGGACATGGCTTCCGCCTTTGGCAGTGGCGGCGGCGCTGCCGGCTCCCGGCTCATGGACAAATTGGCCACCGGCGCGGCAGCAGAGCTGGCCAGCGTGGAGACAGTAGCTAACAACGCCGTGGGAACCGTATGCGACACTATCAGCTCCAAACACAGTGAGTTTTACGATGTCGGCGTGGACGCAATGGATGGTTTCAATGAGGGCCTCATTGTTGAGGGGCAAAAGGCCATCGCCACCGTGGAGCGCCTTGCCGCCCGCATCATTGCTACTATGCAATCCGCGCTTTCCATCCACAGCCCCAGCCGCAAAATGCGTGACCTGGTGGGCGTCCCCACCGCGCAAGGTTTCTTCGTAGGTTTTGAGACAGAAATGGCTGGCATGAGTAAGCGATTGCAAGCTGCAATCAACGCAGAGACAAACAAAATCAGTTTTAACGCCGCTGCCCAAGCAGAGGGCAGAGCCACCAACAGCGGGGTCACCCGCGAGGTACACACCAACAACAAGACCGTGGAGAAGGTGGCCCGCATTGAAGGCGACGGCATTACCGACGAGCTGATCCGCCTGCTGGGGTTGCGCCTAAAGGACGAGGACTGGCGCGCCGGGACAAGCCTGGCATGACAGAGAGGAGCGATTGCGATGGGTTTGAAAATCAACGGCATCGACTACGACGTGGGGCTTGCCGGCGTATCCCGTTCGCTGCGCAGGGAGGAAAAATACCGTGTGACAACCGAAGACGGCGTCGTGCATCGAGAGGTGCGCGCCACCTACCTGGATTTTACGCTGTCGGTGGGCAACCTTGACAGCAGCGCCTACGACGCGCTGCTGCGTGCGCTGTATGCGGCAGACGGCGACGTGACGGTGGAGTTGCCCTGTGAGGCCTCGACGGTTGAGGTTTACACGGGCACGTTTGATGGGATCAGCGACGAGGCGATAACCCAAACGGAGGATGAAACTCTTTGGGACAACCTCAGCTTACATTTTACTGGCACACAGCCCTTGGAGGTGTAAGCGTATGACCACGTCCTGCGAATTCGTTTTTTCTTTCGGCGACGTGACCGCCGCACGCGACGCGTGCATGGAGGCGACTGTAAATCAGTCGTGGGCGCACATTGACGATGTCAATGCACAGGCAGGGGCTGCCTGCCTCGACGTCGCCACGCTGGAACCCGATTTTGGCTGGCCGCTTGAGGGGGATAAAATTTGGCTGCCGGAGCAGCCACAGCTGCACCCCTGGGGTTGGTGGAGCACGGAACTGTCCGGCCCCGACGGTCACTTTTTCAGCGCCCCCGTACTCACAGTGACGTTTGCCGATGAGAGCGGCACGCCGACGCCGCACTCGAGCGCCGGCCTCACGCTCACCTTTTTTGCCACGCTGCCAGGCGCCGTCGACATCGCCTGGTACGGGCGCGAGGGGGAGCTGTTGCAAAGTGGGCGATTTGTGCCGGACAACTTCACCTGTTTTTGTGCTTGTCAGGTGGAAAACTATTATAAAGTGGTCGTGAGCGTGCCCGAGATGTCGACGCCTTATCGCTACCTGCGCGTCACTGGCGTCTTCTTCGGAGAGCAGCGGGTAATGGGCGACAGCATGGTCCCCTTTGCAAAACTCACCGAGGAGGTTGATCCCGTGGCTCTGAGCGCCCCTGTGAGCACACTGGAGGTCGGATATTACACGCCCAATGAGGAGTTCGCGCTGCTCGACCCCGCTGGAGCGCACGCGCTGTTTCAGTGGCGGCCGCGTGTTGCCCCGGTCAAGACGGTAAACGGCGTGCGCACGCCTCTTGGCCTCTACTATCTGCGGCGCGCGAAGGGCACAGAGAGCGCCGTCACCACACTGTCTTGCACCTGTGCGCTGGGTGTACTTGACGCAATGGAGTTTTTGGGCGGAATCTATGAAGCCGTGCCTGTGACGCAGGTTTTAGCCGAGCTTTTTACAGATACCGATATAGCCTTTGAGCTGGACGCCACCCTGTCTTCCCAAACCCTGACTGGGTATCTCCCCATTGGCAGCAGGCGTGCTGCGCTCGCGCAGATTGCCTTTGCGATCGGTGCGGTGGTGGACGCCACACGTTCCGGCGCCGTCCGGTTGTATCCACTGCCGAATGCGTCGTCCGTGAGCATTACGCCGGCCCGAAAGGTGATTGGCCACAGGGTGGAGTTGGATGAGCTTGTTACTGAGGTTTCGGTGACTGCGCACAACTGGGTGCTGGAGGGTTCTGTGCAGGAGCTTGCGCGCGCCGATTATGACATAGGGGTGCATACCGTCCGCTTTGACAGCCCTGCCTCTGCCACCAAAATCACCGGTGCCGCTTTTGAGGCTGTCCACCCCAACTACTGCACATTTCGCGTGTCGGCTGCCGGACGGGTCATCGTATCTGGCTATCGGTACAAGGACAACGCGTCTGTCTTCACCGCGTGCATCACTCCCCTGCCGGCCGGCGAGAGCCCCGCCACGAAAACCGTAGAGAACGCCACGCTGGTGGGGCCGCAGGGGGCACAGGCCGCCGCGCAAAGGCTGCTTGATTATTTCCAGGGGCGGTATCGCAGCGAAGGCCGCCTGCTGCCAGGGGGCGAGGTCGTGGCGCAAAAGGTGGCTTTGAGCAGCATGGGCAGCAAGTCGCTTGTGGGCCACATCGAGCGCATGGTCACAGATTTACATGGCGGATGCCTTGAAACCATTAAGATGAGGGGGAGACCTCAGTGAGCATCATAGACACGCTGGTGACCGACCGAACCGGCGGGGATTACAATGCGGCAGACTTAAACCGCGTAGGTGCGGCGCTACGCTATGTGGCAGACCGGCTGGCGGCGGCGGGGGTGTCCTGCCCCGTGCAGGCGCGACAAGACTGGGATATGTACGACATTCCACGGGGCAGCGAAATCCGTGTACTGCTGGACGACCTATCAAGCGTGCGGAGTGCTTTGGCAACGCTTTCGTCTGTCCCTCCTGTGCCGGATGGCGCACGACCTTTTACCGTACAGCAGGCCAACGACATCGAGAGGATATTGGTTGAGATCGACGCCGCGCTAACAATGC
>CABRXB010000034.1 GCA_902474785.1 uncultured Eubacteriales bacterium
ACTCACCCACAAAACCTGGGACAAGGTCTGCGCCCTTTTAGACAACTGGAACGCGCGCGGTCACCCTCCCCTTCCCGTCTGCGTCCCCGTGTCGAGAGCAGACCTTGACAATACGCATCTTCCCGACATGCTGACCGACCTTGTAATAAAATATCGGTTGCCGCCCTCCTGTTTGCATCTGGAATTCTCCGAACGCGTCTACGCGGAAACCCCCAATCAGATCATCGCCATGGCAAAGCGTCTGCGCAAACTTGGATTCGTCATCGAGATGAGCGGGTTTGGCGATGGGTGCACCGCATTGACGCTGCTCAGCGAACTGCCGACAGACATTCTGAAGCTGGACAAACAGATGGTGCAAAGTGAAATTTCAAAGCCCCTCAACCGTGAAATCCTGCGTTTTATGGTCGGTCTTGCACACCTGATGGACCTGAGAGTTGTGGCGCAGGGCGTGGAGACCGTCGAACAGCTTGAGCGGCTGCGCGAAATCGGCTGTAACTGTGCCCAGGGACATTATTTTGCAAAGCCCCTGCCGGTTGACAACTTCGAGCTGCTTGTGAAAAAATGTTTGACCTGGCAGTGGGAGCTCTTTTTCAAAAACGATCCGGTCGATGTTGTCGACAGGTCGCTCCACACGATTTGGCAAAGGAAGGGACAAAACGCCATGAGTAAATTCAAAACAATTTTCGAGGCCTACGGTGCAGACTATGAGACCACCATGCGCCGCTTCATGGGCAGCGAGACCATGTATCTGCGGTTTTTGAACATGATGTTTCAAGACGAGAGCCTGCACAGGCTGGGCGCCGCACTCGAGGCGGGCGACATGAGCGGCGCCTTCGAACATGCCCACGCTCTCAAGGGGATGGTGGGCAACATGGGCCTGACCCCTTTGTATGAGGCGATCTGCCGAATTGTGGATCCGCTTCGTTGCAGAGATCTTCAAAAGGACTATCCGGCTCTTTTTCTGGACATTGAAAAAGAGTTTCAAAAAGTGAGCGCGCTTACCCAGCAACTGATGGAGGTGCACGATGCCGACAACAAATGACAACCTTTCCCTGGATCAGATGGCCACAGTGCTCGACAACGCGCCCGTGGCCGTGTTCGTCAGCGCAGTGGATGACAAGCATCTGCTCTATGCCAACCGCCTGGCGCAGGAGATCTTCCCCCCGGCCGGCTTGCCGGGCGCAACCTGCTATGAGCTGGCGGGCTTTTCGCAGCCCTGCCCGTTTTGTCATGCCGGCGAAATGAATCACTGTGAGCTGAAAATCAGAGAGTATTGCCACCCTCTCAACCAGCGCATCTATCATCTTTGCGGAAAGCTGATCAACTGGGCGGGCCACGACGCGCACATCGAATATGTTTTAGACATCACGGAGAAAAAACGAGAGGAAGCGCGGCAGAAAGAAGCGGAGCAGCAAATGCTCGACACGCTAAACAACATTGCGTGTGGCATCTGCATTTATCAGGCAAAGCAAGACGGTCTTGTGCCTGTCTTCCACAACCGCGCCTTTTACAACGTCACAGGCTACTCCGAGGAGAGCATTCGCTCGGTGGAACAGAAAACCACTTTTTTAAACGTCCACCCGCAGGATCTCCCCTCTTTGAAGGAAACCATACAGGGGTTACTGGAGCATGGCGGCGTCGCACAGCACACCTATCGTCTGTGGAACGACAAAGAGCAGGTCTATCGCTGGATTCATTTGAAGGGTTCGCTTTGTACCCATGCAGATGGCCGGACCCTGATCTATGCCGCCTACAACGAAATCAGCGAGCAAAGGCGGTTGGAGCAGGAGCTGACCGACGCCAAGCAAAAGATGGAGGACATCATCAATGCCATTCCAGGCGGCGTGGCCATCTACAAGGTTTCCGACATCTTTGAAACGGTGTATTATTCGGACGGCGTGCCGGAGCTGTCGGGCTACACCGCGGAGGAGTACCGCGAACTGATCAAGCAGGACGCCGCCAACCTGACCTATGCGGAGGACACCGAAATGGTGGTGGGCAACATCCGTGAGGCGATAAAAAACGGCGCGTTGGCCGATTTCGAGTTTCGCAAGCAGCACCGGGACGGGCATGTGGTCTTCGTCCATGTGCAGGCCAAGCAGATCGGGGAAGAGGACGGCTGCCCGCTGCTCCAATGCGTCTTTCACAACATTTCCGCCCTCAAGGAGACTCAGCGGGAACTCGACCATCTGGTCAACTCCATTCCCGGCGGCATCGCCAGCTACCGCGTGGAGGGCGGTCGCTTCGTCCCCACTTATATCTCCGACGGCGTCATGGCCCTCTCGGGACACACAAGGGAAGAGTACGAAAAACTGATGCAAAACGACGCGCTCAATCTTGTCTACGAGCCGGATCGAAAGCGCGTGGTCGAGATGTCAAGAGCCGCCCTGCAGAGCGGGGAGGTGCTCGATATTTCCTATCGGATGCGGCACAAAAACGACAGTCTGATTTGGATTCATCTCAACGGCAGGCGTCTGGGGCCGCTGTCGGAGTCCACACAGTTTTACGCCGTCTTCACCGGTATGCTCGGGCAGATCGACCCCTTCACCAGCGAGACGGCGGACGGAATTTACATCACTGACAAGGACACCTATGAACTCCTCTATGTCAATGAGGCCCGGGAGCTCTCGGTTCACGGCGCCACCTGCATCGGAAAACCCTGTTATGCTGCGCTGCACGGTCAGACCGAGCCCTGCGCTTTTTGCACGCTGCACACCTACGGCCCCGACGAGCAGGAGCACGAGATGGAGGTGAGCGGCCGGAATCTCATTTTCAGCACCCGGGTCCGCGAGACAATCTGGAACGGCATTCCCGCCTATGTTCACTGCGTCAAAGACGTCACCGAAGAGGTGCGCACCCGACGGGAAAAAGAGCGACTGGAAATGTATTATCAGACGCTCATCAAAAATTTGCCGGGAGGAATTTCCGTCATCCGATGCGAGCCGGACGGCAGCATCACCCCGGAATACGTTTCCGAGGGCTTTGCCGCCATGACCGGGATGTCCATGCAAGCGGCTGTCGCGCTGTACCAGGACAACATCTTTGCCGGCATCCATGAAGACGACATTGAAATCAACCGTGCAAAACTGCAGGAGTTTTTGAACAGCGGCGACGAGCACCGAGAATTTGAAGCGCGGTTTTTGCACGGCAACGGAACTTACATCTGGATCAGAAACCACATGTCCATGCTCAAGGGATCCGACGGAATGCTCAGGCTCTACTGCGTCTACACCGACATCAGTCAATCTGTGGAGGAAAAGGCGCAGCTTCGCCGCCAATATGAAGAGCTGATCCTGCAGCACTACCGTACGCCCGGGCCAAACGAACTCATCCTCGGCCACTGCAACATCACCAAAAATCTCATCTTGCATCTTTGGGACTCCACCGATTCGGACCTTCTCGCCACATTCGGAACCGGCCGGGAGGACTTTTTCATCGGCATTGCCGACCTGATTGAAGACGAGCGGGAACGCCAGACCTTTTTGGACACCTACCTCAACGCGCCCTCGCTTCAGGCCTTTGAACGGCAGGAGACCGAACAGGTGCTGACCTGCTTTGTCAAATTCCCGCGCGAGGCTTACGGTCGCTATGTCCAGTTCAAGGTCAATATGGTAGAGGCGCCCGACACCGGAGATATCACGGGGATTTTGTCCGTGACGGACATCACCGACAAGACCATCACCGAACAGATTTTGCACCGTCTGTCGGTCACAAGCCATGATTTTGTGATCGATCTGAATCTTCGGCAAGACACCTACACCATGCTGACCTGCAATGAAACCGCTCGCCGACTTCCGCAACCACGCGGCAGCTACTCCCAGCGCGTGGCATTCATGTCAACGTCGGTGGTGGTGCCAAGGGACAGGAAGCTGTATGCCGCGTCACTTGATCCGGTGGCGCTGGAGCGACGGCTCAACGAGACCGGGCCCTACACCTTTGCCTACTCCGTTGAAGATGAGTTTGGCGGCGTTCGCGCCAAAAACATGACGGTGTCGGCCATTGACCTGCGCCTCGGGCGGGTCTCCCTGGTGTGCACCGACATCACGGACTCTGTGCGCGAGCAGCAGGGACTGCTCAACATGCTGGCCTATACCTTCGAGCTGGCGGGCATGATCAATGTCAACGACAGAAGCTTTGTCATGCACACGCGTCAATCCGTTCTTGAAAACCTGCCACCCTATTTCAATTTGGACTACAATGACGCGCAAAAAAACTTCGTCGAGCGCTATGTCGTGCAGGACAACGGACAGGAGCTGCAGCGGCAGTTTCTCGTTGAGACCATGCTCGAAAGGCTTGAAAAGACGCCCGCCGGTTACGAATTTGTCGTCCCCTACCGCGGGGACACATTGCGATACAAGCAGTTCAACGTGCTGTGGGGAGATCGCGATCAGGGCACGATCTGCATCGTGCGCGCCGACGTGACTGAAATGCTGGCGGCCAAACGGCAGGCAACAAACGCGCTGGAACAGGCCCTGGCGCTCGCAGAGGAGGCAAATCGCGCGAAAAGCGATTTTCTCTCGGCCATGAGCCACGACATTCGCACGCCTCTCAACGGCATCATGGGCATGGCGGCGCTGGCCTTTGCCCACCTGGGCGACGACGTTTGGATGGCCGACTGCATTCAGAAAATCTCCATCTCCGCCAAACATCTGCACAGCCTTGTCAACGACGTTTTGGACATGAGTCGCATCGAGCGCGGTCAGGTCACCTTGAATCACACGCGCATCTCTCTGCCCGAGCTGGTGGATCACCTGTCTGTGATGATCGAGCCCCAGGCAAAAGCGGCCGGGCTGGAGTTTGTCATCCGCATGGAAAACGTCGTACATCAGACCTTTTACGGAGATCTCCTTCGCATCAACCAAATTTTGATCAACCTGCTCAGCAACGCTGTGAAATTTACGCCGCAAGGTCGCGTGGAATTTATCGTGCAGGAGCTTGAGCCCAGGGACTCTGCCGCCGTGCGCTATCGCTTTACCGTGCGCGACACCGGCATCGGCATGGCGCAGGATTTTCTCGCGCGCATTTTTTCGCCCTTTGCCAGAGACTATAGCGCAGAGCGAATCGAGGGGACGGGTCTGGGGCTGAGCATCGCCCATGGCCTTGTGGCGCTGATGAAGGGCACGCTCTCGGTGAGCAGCGAGCTCGGCAAGGGCTCCGCCTTCCAAGTGGAGCTGGAATTCGAGGCCGCCTCAAACGACGATGCCCTCAACGCCAAAAGCGGTATTGTCGACGACGAGGTGCAACAGCCCTTTGCCGGACGCCTCTTTCTGGTGGCGGAAGACAACGAACTCAACGCAGACATCCTCTGTGAGCTCCTGCGCATGCACGGCGCGCAATCCGTGGTCAAGTCGGACGGTCTTCAGACTGTGGAGGCGTTCGCCGCGGCGCCGCCCCTCACTTACGACGCCATTTTGATGGACATCCAGATGCCCAACATGAACGGGTATGAAGCATCGCGCGCCATTCGCAGCTTAAATCGGGCCGACGCAAAGACCATTCCGATCATTGCGCTGACCGCCAACGCCTTTGTCGAGGACATTCAAGCTTCTATGGATGCGGGGATGACCGCTCACATCTCCAAGCCCATCGACATCGAGGTGTTGCGCGCAACGCTGGGAAAAACCCTGAATGCATAACCAGTTGGGCGACGCTTTTCCCGTCCGCCGTTTGAAATATTTGTTCATCGGGATGGCGCGCTGGACAGAGAAATGTTGTCCGCCCGAAGCTGACGACTCTTCTCTTGCCGGCCGATCGGCGCAGCAAACAGCGGTTGTCCCATGCGCCGCGCCTTTTCGATGTTTTTCAAGCTTCTCCACGCGTTGGAGCAGATAGCCTCGGGAAACTGTGTCCAGCCCAGCGGCATATGTTTTCGTCTTTTCCCCGTCGCCTGCCTCACAGCAATCAACCCTCTTCGTTTTTGCCCATCGAACCGCCGCGCCGGACAAATCAAGGATCTTTTCATGGCTGTCAAAAAAAGCGGCCCGCCTCTGCCCGGTTCATGCGCCGCGCCTCATGCGCAGGAATCCTCAAGCCTGCGGCAAGCCAGAACCGCGCCGGTATTGCGACCTCCTCTTATGGGCTACCGCTCTGTCAAAAACCTTTTCTATGCTTTTCAGGCATGCTTTTTTGTAGAAACTAAGTATTTTACATTGCGGCGCCGCCGCCTTATAATGGAGACATCAAAAAGATGTCTCCATTCTTTTTTTACAGCAAAGTTGCCCCCTTAGAAAAAGCATGAAAGAAAAATCGCCTGGATTCAAACCGATCGAAACAGACGAAACGCTTTCGCTCCAAGGCTTTTCATGCAGAGAGCCATGCCCTTCGAACCATTCCTAGGGCCCATTTAAAGGCGGCAGACGCAGGGGAGGTTGCCCTGCGCAAAAGGCTGCTATCCATCGGGGCAAGCCTGCAAACCGTTGCGCGACGCGGCTGCCGGGTTGGGCCGCCTGACCAAAAGGCTGACAGCGAACAGACGTCAAATAATTGGCGCAATCGCGCGCTTTGAACAATCGCCCATTGCTGCGGAGCGCAGCACATGGATTTCCTCCCTATGGCCATTTTGTTGGTAACCCGATTGCCGCAAAGCTTTGGCGGGCATCATAACAAAAGAGGAGTGTTTTGCCGTGAAACAAAAAAACAGACTTTGGGCGCTGATTCTCCCGGTCGTCCTTTTGCTGGCGCTGTGTCTTTCAGTCCTGGCTGCCATGGATGACACCGGCTTTTCCGATGTGGCAAAAGACGCATGGTATGCCGACGCTGTCAACCATGTCAAGGAGGCCGGGCTGATGCAGGGCGTCACCCAGACCCTTTTTTCACCCGATTCCCCGCTGACCCGCTCCATGCTGGTCACCATTTTACACCGGGAGGCCGGCAGCCCCACACCCGAACACCGCCCCGATTTTTCCGACGTCGAGCCCGGCTGGTACTATGACGCCGTGGCCTGGGCAAGCGAAAATGAGCTTGTCAACGGATATGGAAACGGCCGGTTCGGGCCAGACGACCCCGTGACCCGCGAGCAGCTTGTCACCATCCTGTGGCGACATGCAAGCGGCGCTGCCGCAGACAACGCCGAGCCCTTTGCCGACCAGCTTGCCATCTCCGAGTATGCCGTGAGCGCAGTGGCCTGGGCAAGACAGCAGGGGCTTGTGGGCGGCAGAGACGGAAATCTGTTCGACCCACGCGCCAGCGCCACCCGCGCGGAGGTCGCAACCATTCTCACGCACCTTTTACAGTCTGCGCAGCAGCCCGCCCCCGCCCCCACGGAGCCCGAGCAGACGCCCTCAAACACCGAAGAACCTCGCGTGTTGATCGCCTATTTCTCCGCCACAGGCAACACCAAAACCGTAGCGGAGCATCTGGCGCGCGCGCTCGATGCCGACCTGTTTGAAATCGTCGCGCAAACTCCCTACACCTCTGACGATCTCAATTACAACAACTCCTCCAGCCGCTCGAGCACGGAGATGAACGACCCGCTCTCCCGCCCCGCCATCTCGGGCAGCGTTGAAAACTTTGAGACGTACGACGTCGTCTTTTTGGGCTATCCCATCTGGTTCGGGCAGGCGCCGCGCATCATCAGCACCTTTTTAGAGCAATACGACTTTTCAGATAAGACCATCATTCCCTTTTGCACCTCCGGAAGCAGCGGCATTGGCGCAAGCGCCGACAATTTGCATGCCCTTTGCCCGGACACAACCACCTGGATTGACGGAAGACGCTTTGGAGGCTCTGCCACCCAAGCCGATGTGACGCAGTGGGCAACCGGCCTGTCTCTCTTCTCCGCCTCTTAACATCCGTTTTTCCCATTCGTCTTTTGGAAAGGAGTTTTTTCCATGGCAAACAAAATCTTGATCGCCTGGTATTCCCATTCGGGCAACACGCAGCGCGTGGCAAAGGAACTCGCCGCCGTCACAGGGGGCGACCTGTGCCCGATCGAACCCGTCACGCCCTATCCCCCCACATACCAGCAGGTGTTGGCGCAATCCGAAAAGGAGATCAAGGCGGGGTTTTGCCCCGAGCTCAAGGCATTCGCCTTCGACCTTCTCAACTACGATGTGATCTTCGTCGGAACGCCCAACTGGTATGGCACCATCGCGCCGCCGGCGACCACCTTTCTGAAACATCCGGCCCTGTCCGGCAAGGTGGTGGCCCCCTTCGTCACCCACGGGGGCGGAGGCGCCGCCACACCCTATCGCGACATCAAAGAGCTGTGCAAGGGCGCTTTCTGAAGAACAAAAGAAATTTATTGAAAAGTATTTCAAAAATGAAATATATCCTGTTTTGACGCCTATGGCGGCGGCAGCGCGCAATTGCGCGCCGAGCTGGAGAGCTGGGTGAAACGCGTCGAGGCGCTTGTCTGAGGGCGCAAACCTCCCCAAAAAGGCGGCTGAAAACGCCTGCGTGACAAGGCGACTGCCCGCTTCCCTCCTGAACCGCTGACAGAAAAAGCGCCCTTTTCGCCGTGGGCCCAGTGCCGCTCGATTTCTCCGCTGCGCTGCGTGAACCCACCTTTGCAGGGCTCTGGCGTCTTCTGGTCTGCTTGTGGTTCATGAAAGGGCACGAGGCAAAAGACCTTTCCATTTGAATCAAGCAAGGAGATGATTTTGTGGGCCGAGCAAAAACAGCAGAACAAACCATGCAAGCCCTCTTTGGTCAGGCGCGGCCTGCCCTGGCGCACACCGATCCCGATTTTGTCGACATCAAGACGCGGCTGATCTACGGCGAGGTCTATGAACAGGTCAGCCTCGACCCCGGCATGCGAGAGCTGCTCATCCTGACGGTGGGTATTGTCAACCAGACGATCAAGGAGGTTGCGCTTCACACCAGCGCCGCGCTGCATGTGGGCGCCACGCCCGCTCAAATCAAAGAGGCGGCCTACCATTGCGCCCCTTATATCGGCGTCGGCAAGGCGGAGGCAGCCCTGACCGCCATCAACGACGTCCTGGCCGAGCGGGGAATCTCCCTGCCGCTTCCCAGCGCAAGCACAACCGATGAGCAGACCCGGCTTGAG
>CABRXB010000035.1 GCA_902474785.1 uncultured Eubacteriales bacterium
CGCCTTTGCCGCGATTTTGGGGCGAGCGCCACCGTCACCGAGATGGTCAGCGCCAAGGCGCTTTGCTTTGGCGATAAAAAAAGTGGAAAGCTGTGCGAGATCGACGACAAGGAGCGCCCCGCCGCCATTCAGCTTTTTGGCCACGAGCCGCAGACTCTTGCCCGCGCCGCGCAGCTTGTTTCCATCTATAAGCCCGACTGGATTGACCTCAACATGGGCTGTCCGGTTCACAAGGTTGTCTCAAGCGGCGACGGCAGCGCCCTCATGCGCGACCCATCGCTCATCTTTCGCATTGTGAAAGCCGTGACCCAGGCGACCGAAGCGCCTGTCAGCGTCAAGCTGCGCGCCGGCATCGGCGGGGTGGAAAACGCCGCCCTTTGCGCGCAGGCCGCGCAGCAGGGAGGCGCGGCGGCAATCGCGGTGCACGGGCGCATGAGAGAACAGTTTTATGCGCCGTCTGCCAATTGGGATGTCATTGCCGACGTAAAGCGCGCGGTGACCATCCCCGTGATCGCAAACGGCGATATCGACTCGCCGCAGGCCGCGCTTGACGTGCTCGCGCGCACTGGGGCCGACGGGCTGATGATCGGCCGCGCGGCACTTGGCAATCCCTTTTTATTTGAACAGGTCAAGGCCGCCCTTTTGGGCGAGCCTGTGCCCGCCCCCCCTT
Organism: uncultured Eubacteriales bacterium; assembly: GCA_902474785.1. Classification (GTDB taxonomy): domain Bacteria; phylum Bacillota; class Clostridia; order Oscillospirales; family Feifaniaceae; genus Galloscillospira. The sequence continues at coordinate 671 of CABRXB010000035.1, forward strand.
CGCCCGAGCGCCGGCTGGAGGTGGCAAGGGAGCACATTGGCGCGCTGGTGGCGCTCAAAGGGGATCGCATCGGCATGCTCGAGGCGCGCGGTCACATGGGATGGTATCTCAAGGGGATGCGCGGCGCCGCCGCGCTCAGGGAAAAATGCAATCGGCTCACGACATTAGAGGAGCTCGATGCGCTCATCCGAGAGGCGCTGTCGATGCAGAAAGGATAAGGCCATGCAGGACATGAGAAGCGATGCCGCCATCGTGCAGGCCGTGCTGGACGGCGATGCCAACGCCTTTGAGGTGTTGGTGTTGCGCTATCAGAAGAAGGTTTACAACACCGTGCTCCGCCTGGCGGGGGACGCCGCCGAGGCGGAGGATCTCTCCCAGGAGGTTTTTTTGAAGATCTTCCGCGGGCTCTCGTCGTTTCGCGGCGAAAGCAGCTTTTCCACATACATTTACCGTGTGGCGGCCAACACCGCCATCGATGCGCTGCGCCGAAAAGAGGCGCCGACCGTGAGCCTGTCGGTGGAAAATGAGGATGGCGAAGAGTTTGAACTGGCCCTGCCCGACGAGGGGCCTTTGCCCATGGAGCTGCTTGAAAGCCGCGAGCGGCGCCAGGCCATTGTGAAGGCCATCGACGCGCTGCCCGAACACCACCGCTCGGTGATCTTGCTGCGTGAAATGGACGGGATGTCATATCAGGACATCGCGCAGATCATGGGGCTGACCGAGGGCACCGTGAAAAGCCGCATCAACAGGGCGCGCGCAAGACTGCGGCAACTGCTGCTGCAAGGGAACTTTTTTGAGGAACGCGCGACCAAAGAAAAAGAAATGACAGGCCGAAAGGAGGTGCGGCGGGCGTGACATGTCAGGAAATGAAACGGCGAATGGAGCTGCCCGTGGAACAGTTCACCTTTGCCGAGCTCCGGGAGATGTGGCAGCACACGCTTTGCTGCGAGGCCTGCAAAGAGAGTTTTGGCTGGCAGCTTCAGCTCTCGTGGCTGCTCTTGGATGCGATGGAGGAGCCGCCGCCCGGGTTTACAGAGCGGGTGATGGCGGCGGTGAGCGGGCAAAAGACGCCAACGCCGATCAAAACGCCCTGGTGGAAAAGACGCAGGGTGCTGGCGGCGCTGGCTGCGGCGCTTGTCGTGGTGGTTCTCTCGCCGGCTGCGCTGCGCGCCGTGCAACAGGATTTTATGGCGAAAAGTGAAATGCCCGAAATGTCTGTGAGAGACGATGCCGCCGTGAATGAGACGGGGCCCGTTGCAAGCTCTTTCGCGCTGGAAGCGCCGACGAGCGCCGAAAGCGAAAATCAGGCGAACAGTCTGCCCGACGAGAGGATGGCAGACGGCACGTCCAACGGGATGGAGGACAGCAGCAGGGCGGACGGGGAAAGCGCCATAGCCGGCTATGGCGTCAGCGACAGTGCTTCGCCTGTCGCTGAGAATGATCTGTTTGCATCCCAGGCCTCCATGAAGACCTATGCGGCCGCCTCTCGCCATACCATTGTGGATTGGCACGAACTGCTGCCGACCGAGCTTGTGCAAGACCCCTCCCAGGTGACGGTGGTGATCTACTCGGCGCTGCCGCCCGAGGAGTATGAAGAGCATGTGGCAGGCAAGCCTGTGGACTGCTATGTGGTGGAGGCGACAGGCGGGTATGCGCTGTATCTTGTGAGGGATTGAGGCATCCCTTGCCCAGCGCACATTGGCCGATGGGTCAAAGTTGAATATAGGTGTACAAAAGAAAGCATGGAAAAAGGGAGCCAAAGGGCTCCCTTTTTTGTGCGTCAGGCGGGCGAGCGCCTGCGACGAAGCGGCGCATCGGCATGCGCGGGGCCGAGACCGAAACACCCCCGGTTTTGAGAAAAGGGCTTGAAAGTTGCAAGGGCTGCCCTGACAGGCAGTTGCGCTTGACCTCTCTTGCCCGGGGCTTCTTTGAAAAGCGCGCCTGTGGGCGGCGGGCGCTGAAGCTGCGCTGTCCTTTTCCCTCTGCCGGGCGCGGGCTTTTGCGAGGAGATTCGCGCCGCGTCGCTGCCAACGGTTTGGGTTGCCGGCTTATCGGGTTGACCCGCCAGATCACTGTGCGCTCAAAATCTGCTGCGCACTTTTTCCCGCCGGCCGGTTGAACCGGTTTAAATGGAAGAGCTCCTCAGGGTCTCCCGTGAGATAGTTGATCTTCTCAAGACAGGTCAAAGCGGCCTGGAATCCCATGACTTTGAGGACGGGAAGCGCCTCCGCGCTGATGCTGCCAAAGGGATAGGTGAAGGCGGTGGGCGTCAGGCCGCACCAGTCTTCGCACAGGGTCTGCATCTTTCCGATGTCCTCGTGCAAGCGCGCCTCATAGTCGCTCACAGCCTCGCCCGACACCTTCATGGAGCCGTTTTTCCCGGCTTCGTTGGTGTGCAGATCGTAAGAGTGATTTTGAATCTCAACAAGGCCGCTGCCCGCCAGTTCGTCGATTTGCATCCAGTTGCAGTGGGAGTAGTTGATGTGGTGGTCTTCGGATTCTGTATATTCGTCGGCGTAGCGGCCGATGATCGAAAAAACCGCTTTGCAGTTTCGCTCTTTCAAAATGGGAAAAGCGTATTCATAAAAGCTCTCGTATCCGTCGTCGAAGGTGATCATGACGGGCTTTGGCGGAAGGCTGCCGTCCCCGTTGACCCAGTCGATGAGCTGGCCCACGGTGACAGTCTCGTAGCCCTCGCGCAGCAGCCAGTCGAGATCGGCGGCAAAGTCGTCGGGGGAGACGGTGTATTTCCCCTGTCTGGATTTTTCCTTGAGCAGATGGTGGTACATCAAAATGGGCAGCTCCACAGCAGGCTGTCCCTCCACGGTGCGCACCGCGGCCCCCCGAAAGAGCGACACGGCCAAAAGCCCCACAAGCAAAAGCGCCCCCGTTTTTCTCCTTTTTTCCTGCATCGTTGACAGACTCTCCTTTCCCTCCGAACGGCATGGCTTTTTTCCAGTATATCGGCAAGGGCTGTCCGCTTATGCACCGCATAAGCCAGGTCGAAGAATTTCAAAAACCCATCATTTGAATTTCTGTCTCCCGTCTTTTGCCAGACACCGCCTGCACACAAAAGATTGATACCTTGAAGGCACGACAGGCCCACAGTTGGGCAAAAATCAAGAGCGTTGCGGGAAACCGCCGTTATGGAGGTGCAAGGTTGATGAACAGGCAAGAGGAGATCAAAGAGCAGGACTGTGAGCGTGAGCAGGCGCCTGCAAAGGAAGGCAAGAGAGGCAAATCGGGCAGGAAAAAGCTGCTTTACGGCGGCGCAGCGGCGCTTTTGGCCGTGTTGGTGGCGGCAAAGCTGGCGCTTCCGTCCTTTACCGAACAGACGGGGGAGCTCGCCTACCTGCCGACCACGGCGCAGCGCGGCGAAGTCAGCATGTCGATCTCGGGTTCCGGCACGGTGCAGCCCATCGAGCAGTACGACATCGCCTCCCTGGTTTCAGGCGACATTCTGGAGGACTATGTCACGCTGGGGGCGCAGGTGGAATCGGGCGATCTTCTCTATGTGATCGACTCGTCTTCCGCTGAAAACAGCATCAAAAAAGCCCAGATTCAACTCGAGCAGCAACAGCTCTCCTACCAGCAGACCAAAGAGTCGGTGGAGGCGCTGACCGTGCGCGCGCCCATCGGCGGCGTTGTCACAAACCTCTACGTGGAGGAGGGCGACAGCGTCAACAGCGGGACGCGTCTTGCCGACATTGTCAACACCGCGCGCATGAGCGTCACGCTGCCCTTTCACAGCGTGAATGTGGATCAGATCAGCGTGGGGCAGGCGGCCGTTGTCCACCTCGAAGAGAGCGGCGACGCACTGTCCGGCACGGTCAAGAGCAAGACAAACGGCGCCACAGTCACGGCGCTTGGCAACGTTGTGGGCTATGTCACCATCGAGTTTGACAACCCCGGCGCCTTGGCCGAAGGCGTGAGCGTCACGGCGGTGGTGGGGGACTACGCCTGCGCCGAGACCGGGCAGGCGTCCTATGCCGACGCCGTCGTGGTCACGGCCGGGGCCTCCGGCACCGTGGCGGGGCTGACCTGCGCCCAGGGCGACGCGGTGGCGCAAAACGAGCTGCTGCTCACGCTTGACAACTCGTCGCTGCTGGTCAACAGCCAGTCGTCGGCGCTGTCCTTGGAAAACGCGCAGATCTCCCTGTCCGACAGCTACGATGCGCTTGACAACTACAACATCAAGGCCCCCATCAGCGGCACCATCATTCAAAAGACCTACAAGGCGGGCGATACGCTTGACAGCAACAAGACGGCGCTGGCCGTTGTCGCAGACATGAGCAGCCTGACCTTTACCATGAACATCGACGAGCTCGATGTGCAGCAACTGGCCGAGGGACAGCGCGTCGTGGTCACGGCCGACGCCGTGGAGGGAAAGAGCTTTGAGGGTGTGATCACCTCGATTGGCATCATCGGCACCTCCTCTTCGGGCGTCACCACCTATCCGGTCGACGTTGTCATCGAGCAATATGAGGGACTGCTGCCGGGCATGAACGTCACGGCGGAGATTGTCACGCAAGAGGTGAACGACGTGGTTTGCGTGCCGGTGTCGGCCGTCATGCGCGGCGACGTGGTGCTGGTCACGCAGGAGTATGCGCAACAGATCGGCGCACAGCAGGCGAAAAGCGACGACGCGCAGAGAAACCCCGCGGCCCAGGCCCAGCCCGGCGAGGTGGTCACGATGGGCACCGAGCCCGAGGGCTATGTCAGCCTCAAGGTGCAGACCGGTCTCTCGAACGGCGACTATGTGGAGATCACGGCCGGCCTTGAAGAGGGGGCGCAGGTCTACATCAGCAGCCAGTCGCAGGCCACGAATGGGCAGACAGCCGGCGCCGCCAGCATGACGGTGATGCCCTCAGGCAGCTTCTCTTACAGCGAGGCGCCCTCCGGCGGCGCGCCCTCGGGCGGCCCCGGCCCGGGCGGATTCTAAGGGGGTGAATGAGATGCAAAGCAGTGAAAAACGCCCGCTCGTGGAATTTTCCCACATCTCCAAGATCTATGAGATGGGGGATTCCAGGGTCCATGCGGTGAGCGACGTGTCCTTTCAGATCGACAAAGGCGAGTTTGTGGCCATTGTGGGACAGTCGGGCTCCGGGAAATCCACCTGCATGAACATCATCGGCGCGCTCGACGTGCCGACCCTTGGCTCTTACTATCTGAACGGCGAGGATATCTCGGGCTTTGACGACGACGAGCTAGCCGATATCAGAGGCAAACTGCTGGGATTTGTGTTCCAGCAGTACAACCTCATCGCCAAGCTCGACGTGTATGAAAATGTCGAGCTGCCGCTCATCTACTCGGCGCTGCCCGAAAAGCAGCGCAGGGAGCGGGTGCTCGAGTCGCTCGAGCGCGTGGGGCTGACAGACCGTGTGCACCACATGCCAAACCAGCTCTCGGGCGGCCAGCAGCAGCGCGTGTCCATCGCCAGGGCGCTGGCGGGACACCCATCGGTCATTTTGGCCGACGAGCCCACCGGCGCGCTCGACTCAAACACCGGCCGCGAGGTGCTTGCATTTTTCAAGGAGCTGCACCGCGAGGGCAACACCATCGTGCTCATCACGCATGACAACGGCATTGCGGCGCAGGCGCCGCGCGTGCTGCGTCTGGCGGACGGTCGTCTGGTGGACGACTGCAGCGGCGAGCAGTTTCGCGAGCTGATGCGCAGACAGCAGATGGGGGAGGCGTGAGCATGAAACTGAAGCAGGCTTTTTCCCTGGCTTTCAAGAGCATGGCGCAGAGCAAGATGCGCGCCTTTTTGACCATGCTGGGCATCATCATCGGCGTGGCCGCCGTCATCGTGCTGGTCTCGCTGGTGGGCGGTTTTTCGGCCGATTTGTCGTCCTCCTTCGAGTCGATGGGCACCACCACCTTAAACGTCATGCTCATGGGGCGCGGCAACAACACCGTGATCGAGCCCGACGAGATGATGGAGCTCGTGGAAGAAAACAGCGACTTGCTGGCGCTGTGCTCGCCGGTCGTGTCGGTTTCGGCCACCGTCAAGCACGGCAGCGAATCGATCTCCACCTCTGTCTCGGGCGGCAGCGAGGACTACCATCAGCTCAACAACTACGCGCTGTCGCAGGGGCGCGCCGTCTCCTATGCCGACTTGAACTGGCGTTCCAAGGTGGCGGTGATCGGGTCGTATGTGGCAGCGGAGCTCTTTGACGGGGAGGAGGCGCTTGGCGGCACGCTCAAGATCAACGGCGATCGCTATACGGTGGTCGGCGTGTTTGAAGAGGTGGACGACTCGACCGAGAGCTCCTCCGACAATGTGATCGTGATCCCCTATACCACGGCGCAGCGGCTGGGGCGCAGCGCCCGCATCAGCAGCTATACGCTGGCGGCGACCTCGGCCGACACGGTGGACGACGCCGTGGAGCTGCTCGAGTACACGCTCTTTTCACTGACCGGCAACGAGGACTACTACCGCGTCTCCAGCGTTTCACAGATGCTTGACACGGTCAACGAGCTCACAGGGACGCTCACACTGGTGCTGGTGGGCATCGCGGGCATCTCGCTGCTGGTGGGCGGCATCGGGATCATGAACATCATGTTGGTGTCGGTCACAGAGCGAACCAAGGAGATCGGCATCCGCAAGAGCCTTGGCGGGAAGCGGCGAGACATCATGCGCCAGTTTGTCATTGAAGCCGCCGTCACCTCGGCGGTGGGCGGCTTGATCGGCATCGTGCTTGGCGTAGCGGCGGCCTACGCCGCGGGCAGCCTGCTCAGTATGACGGTTGTCATCTCGAGCGGGGCGATCGCCATCGCCTTTTCGGTGTCGGTGGGCATTGGGATTTTGTTTGGCTACTCGCCGGCGGCCAAGGCCTCGCGACTGAACCCCATCGACGCGCTGCACTATGAATAGACGGCCCCACATCCGGCTTTGGCAGGAAGAGCATAAGGGGGCTTTTGCATGACAACAGGTGCGCCCACCGTTTTTAACCGCCGCCGCCTGGGAAAAGCTGCCGCGGAGGGCAAGGTGCAAAAGCGGCGTTTGAAAAGTCTCCCCTTGCGTGGCAAAGGCGGGTGCTGCAACGGTTTGCCCATTGTGAAAAACGGGCTTCGTCAGCCTGTTCGTTTGAAATGCAGGGCGCGGGGAGCCGCGTGCGGGCTATAACGCCGCAGGCGGCAGGCCCCGCACGAAAGCGCGGCCCGGGGCTTAGGCGGGCCACGGGTTGTGCGGGGGAATGCCATGCGCTTGCAGGCAAAACCGCAAACCAGACAAAGCTCAAAGAGCTGCATCGGCGGGCCTCGACGCCGCAGGCGGCAGCGGCGCACGAAAGCGCGCCCGGGGCTTAGGCGGCAAGGCCGCTCCCCCATGAGAAAGGACGTCGCACAGCGACAGAGGAGCGGGAGCTGGCCTTGCGTCCGCAGTGAAACGGGCAGGCGTGCCCATTTGCAAAACATTTTGAAAACCTACGCAACAAGGAGGAGATCTTCATGAAAAAAACCCTTTGCCTCATTCTGGCGCTCTGCCTGGCCGCCGCGCCGCTCTTATCTGTGGGCGCGCAGGCGGCTGACGCCACCGTGCAGCAGGTGTTAAACGCGATTGGCGTGATGACCTACGACGAGTCGGGCAGCTTTCAAGGCGTCGGGACGCTGACCCGCGCGCAGCTTGCCAAAATCCTCGTCTTGTCGTCCACGCTGCGCGGCGCGGCGGGCGAGAGCGTCAGCATCGCCCCCTTTTACGACGTGCCCCACACGCACTGGGCCGCCGCCTATATCGCCACGGCGCGCGACAACGCCATGATGCGCGGCTATACCGACGGCTCGTTTCGACCCGACCAGCCCGTGCTCTATGAGGAGGCGGTGCAGGCGGTGATGAACCTGCTGGGTTACTCGACGGCCGACTATACGGGGGGCTACCCCGCGGGGACGCTGACCAAGGCCGCGTCGCTTTCGCTGCTCGACGGCGTGACGGGGCAAAGGGGTTCCTCCATGAGCAGGGACGCCATGGCGCAACTCGTCTACAACGCGCTTTGCACGAAGACAAAAAGCAGTAGCGCCACGCTTGCCGAGACCATCGGCTACACCCTGACCGACGGCGAGCTCACCTTGGGCGACGTGATGAGCGACGCGGCGAGAGGGCCGGTGACGCTGACCGCCGCGACCACGCTTGCGTCTCTGGGGCTGACAGATCCCATCGTCTATCGCAACGGCGCGGCGGCTTCGGCAGATGACCTTGCGCTCTACGACGTCCTCTACTACTCGACTTCGTCGAACACGGTGTGGGCCTACAGCGAAAAGAAGTCGGGCACGCTCGACGCGATCTCGCCCAACCTGAAAAAATTATCTATCACACGAAAACATTTATACCT
>CABRXB010000036.1 GCA_902474785.1 uncultured Eubacteriales bacterium
GTGCGCAGCAGCCGGCCACCGCCGCGCCGCCGGCGAGCCCCGTCAGCCCAAGCGTGAAACAGATGGCGGCGCTCGAGATGGGCAGCGTGAGCGCCATGCCCACCACCACCGAGATGACAATGCCCATCAGGAAGGGGCGCTGCACCGTGGCCCACTTGATGAGCTCGCCCACCCCGTCGGCAAGGCCGCCCACGGCGGGGGCCAGCAGCATCGAAAGCCCCACGCCCACAACCAGCGTGACAAAGGGCGTGACCAGAATGTCCACGCGCGTCTCCTTGGAGACCGCCTTCCCGCACTCGGCTGCGACAACGGCCATCAGCAGCACGGCGAGCGGCCCGCCGGCGCCGCCCAGCTTGTTGGCGGCGGCCCCCACCGTCACCATCGAGTAGAGCACCAGCGGCGGCGCCGCCAGCGCATGTGCGATGGCAACCGCCATGGCCGCCCCCACCACCTCGGTCGACTTGGCGAAGACGCCGACCTGCACGAAAAAGTCGATGCCAAGCTGTTTGCCCAGCGTGTCGAAAATGGTCCCGATGAGCAGCGAGGCAAACAGTCCCTGTGCCATGGCGCCCAACGCGTCGATGCCATATCGTCTGCCTGAAAAAACGATGTTTTTGCGCGCCAAAAATCCCTTGTTCTGTGGCTTCTCTCCCATACCCTTGTCCCTCCTGTATTCACGTATATAGCGCATTGTTCTTAGGATACTCTTTTTTTTCGCACGGCGCAAGGGAGGATTGCATGTGAAAGATGCTATCCTTTTCTTTTGTTCTTGCTGTTTTTTACGCAATCTAAGCCGCCTCATTTCAATTTGAAAGCGGATGAACTGGAAATCTATGGAAAGCCCGCTTTGACCTCCAGAAACAAAAATACCCCTTTCTCCCTTTTGCATGGTGTGGTATACTGAAAAATAATACCTTTAGTTTAGTAATTGGAAGCATTTTGGTTCCACGGCCGGTATCCATGCGGCGATGCCGCCCTGCGTTTCAAGTTCCTGTAACACGTACGAGAAAGGGTGTTTGCCTTTATGAAAGGGAAAAACCGAACTTTTTATTATATTTTACTTGTCATCGTTCTCATGGCGCTCTCCATGACGGTCCTGCTTTTCTGCCAACACGAGCTCGTACAGCAGGGTCGGGAGCGTTTTTCGGACAACCTGCTCGCCTCGGCGCGGGAGCGCTCTGTCACAATGGAGGCCGCTGTGGAGAGCCGCTTCTCCCTGCTGGAGAGCTTGGCCGACCTGCTTTATCTGGAGGACGACCTGTCGCAAGAGCAGATTGCCTCGATGCTGCGCGCCGCAGGCGCGTCGTCCTCCTTTGCCTCGATTGACGTCGTCGACGACGACAGCGCGTCTCTCCAAGACAGCGGCCTCTCTGCGCAGCAGCAGGCCGCCGTTTTGCGTGCGCTTTCGGGGCGGCGCGCAGTGGAACACATCCCCTCCGACCAGGCGGGCGGGGAGGCCCACTTTTTCTTTGCCGTCCCCGCGCGCGAGGCGGGACAGGTGCACGCCGTGCTCACGGGCGCGGTCAGCGACGCCGCGTTTGAACCGCTCATCTCCTACGGCGCCTACGGGGAGGAGAGCTACTTCTTTTTGTGCGACGGCCAGGGCAACCTCGTGCTGGGCAGCGACAACCAGTATTTCCATGCGGACAAGCGCAACCTGTTTGCCCTTTTGAAAGAAGCCCCGTTTGAACAGGGGGCCGACGACATCGCGCAGATCCAGGATCTCATGGCGCGGCGCGAATCGGGCACGCTGGCCTACAGCATTGCGCAAAGCGGCAGGTATGCCGCCCTGTTTCCCCTTTCCATCAACGACTGGTACCTCTTTCATGCGGTGACGCAAGATCGCATGGACAGCGAGCTGGCGCGCATGATCTCCCCCGTATTTGGCGTGCTGCTGCTGTTTTTGATCGTCGTCTGCGTGCTTTTGTTTTTGTGCCTGCTCTGGGAGGGGCGCCGCTCCTCTCAGCGCGACCAGAAGACGCGGCAGACCCTTGCGCAACTGACCAAAACCGCGCAGGCCGACCCCTTGACCGGCCTGCTCAACCGTAAGGCTGCCGCCGAACAGATCGACGACTTCCTGAACGGGGAGGGGCTTTCGGGCCGGCACGCCTTCTTTCTCATCGACCTTGACGATTTCAAATCCCTCAACGACACCTTCGGCCACGGCGAGGGCGATGCGCTGCTGATCTCGGTGGCCGAAAAGATGCGAGAGACCTTTCGGCCCACCGACGTGCTGGCGCGTCTGGGCGGCGACGAATTCATGGCGCTCATCAAAAACGTGCCAAACGACGCCATGCTCGCGGACAAGGCCCAGGATCTCATCACACGGCTGGAATCCACTCACACCGGGGGCGACATCACGCTTTGCATCACCTGCAGCGTGGGCATCGCCAGTTGCGAACCAAAGGCGCGCAAGCCCTTTGAAACGCTCTACCGGGAGGCCGACGAAGCTCTCTATGGCGCAAAGCAGGCGGGCAAAGCGCGCTGGCGCTTCTTCTCTCCGCCCGACGAGACGCTCGCCACCCACCAGGGCGCGCTCAAGGGCGCCCGCTCCAGCGTGCATCTGCACGCCCTGATGAACTACTTAAACGGCGGGCTGATCCTGTTTGAGGTGGGCCCAAGCATTCGCGCCCTGTATGTCAGCCCAAGTTTTACGCCCTTGTCCGGTCTTTCGACCGAGGCGCTGACCTCCTGTGCAGACTGCATCCCCCTGCTGTGCGACGCGCACGACACGGCCCGCCTTACGGCGGCGCTGCGCAGCGCCGGGCAGGGGGCAAAGCCCATCGACGTCATCTATCGCAGCGCCGTTCGTTCAAACCAGGTCAAATGGCACCATCTGCACGCCATGCCCGTTCCGGTCGCCGCCGGCGCAGCGCCCACGCTGTTTGGCATCATTACCGACGTGACGCAGCTCAAAACCACCGAGCAGGAGCTCTACGCCAAGCGGCGGCAGCTCGAAAGCGTGCTCTCGGTGAGCCAGCTTTCCACCATCGAGATCGACCTTCCCCGCCGGCGCCTGCGCGTGTCGCAGGGCGTGGCTGAAAAATACGGCCTGAGCCTCGACTGGATCGAAGACGTGCCGCAGTCGATTCTTGCGCGCGGCCTGCTCCACCCCGACTCCGCCGAGGAATTTCTGGCCTTTTTTGACAGCCTCTATGCGGGCGCGTCGCAGGGCAGCGTGCTGGTGCGCCTGCGCAGGCCCGACAACAGCTATGCCATGGAGCGCATCAGCTGCACCGTGATCTGCGACGAGCTGTCGGGAGAGGCGCGGGCCATCGGCGTCAGCGAGGGGCTTGAGACGCTGTCCAACGACGTGCTGCGCTTCGAGCAGCAAAAGCAGCTTTTCCTGCATGTGGCCGATTTTCTCTTCTCCAGCCTGCGCGTGGATTTGGCCCACGACCGCGTGGAGGTGCTCAAGAGCGACCCCGCCTTAGAGCACTGCGGCGTTGTCGCCTCCTACTCCCAGGCGCTGCAAAACCGTGCCTCCCTCATCGACGACCCTGCCGAACGCTCCGCCCTTCTTGAGACCTTTGACGTCGCTTCGCTCAAAAAAGCCTGCCGGTCGGGGGTTGGGCACCTCTCCCTGGAGCACCGCCTGCGCAACATAGACGGCGCGCGGCACTGGCAGTCCACCACCGCCGTCCTGCTCACAAACCCCAGCGACGGCGCGCCCCACGCCTTTGTGTTTGCGCAGGACATCGACCTGCGCAAACAGATTGAGGCGGCGCTCCAGGAACCCGCCAAGGTCGACGTCTACCACGGGTTTTACGCCCGCCAGACCTTCAAACAGATGGCCGAGCTCACTCTAGCCAGGGACGATCTGACCGACAACGCCCACCGCGCGCTGACACTCTTTGGCATCACGCACTTTTTTGAGCTGCAAAGCCGCTTTGGAATTCAGAGCATGGCGGGGCTGCTCACGCGCGTCGCCCGCAAGTTCGACCTGCTGCTCTCCTCCGATCACTTGATCTCCTATCTGGGCGGCGGCGTGTTCGCGCTTTTTTCGCTGCATGCTGCAACCAAAGAGCAGCTTTTGCAAACAGCAGAGGCCATGCTCGACCTGCTGTGCAGCCCATCTTTGCTGCTCGACCGGGAGGAGGAGGCGCTGCACTACCGCTGCGGCGTCGCCCTGGCGGAGGACACCGCGCTCTCTTTTGATCTTCTGCTTGAAAACGCGGGCTTTGCCATGCGAGACCCGCGCGCCAAAGAGGATTACCCCTTCTTCTATGAGCCGCCGGCCGACGACGCCCGCAAAGAGCCGACGTCTCCCGTGCTGACCGAGCGTCAGCTTGCACAGGCGGCCATCCGCATGCTTGACACCAGCGACGCCGGACAAAAAGACGCCTTTCAAATCGCGCTCCACAGCCTGTTTTCCCCCGGCAGCCTCAAGGAGCTCATCACCGGCGCGCTCGGGGCGCTGGGGCGCTACTATGAGGCCGACCGCGCCCATATCCTTGAAATTGACAGCAGCTCCCTGCTTTTGAGCAACACCTACGAGTGGTGCGCCCCCGGCGTGATGGCGGCGCTGCCCTTTTTGCAGCGCCTGCCCCTGGCCGAGAGCCCCTCTTTTCTCGCGGCCTGGCGGCAGCGTCACGAACTCCACTTGAGCGAGGATCACCCCGAACACCCCTTCCAGGGGGAGGAGACCAGCATTCTCGGCGTGCAAAACGTCTCCTCGGTGTGGGCCATTCCCTATTATCTTCCAAACGGACGCTCCGGCTTCCTTGGACTTGACAACGCGCGGGCCCACCTCGACCGGCCCGATCTGCTCTATGCCATGGGGCATTTGCTGCCCTGCCGCGTGTCGGCCGACGGCAAGCTCGTCACCGATCAAACCGACGCGCTCACAGGGCTTTCCTCGCACGACCACTATCTGCGCGTGTGTCAGGAGACGAGCGGCGGCAAGCCGCTTGTTCAGGTCGGCGCTTTTGTGGTGCAGATCAACGACTGGGACGCCGTGGCGCGCAGCTTTGGCGAGACCTTCTGCCAGCGGCTGCTCTGCTTTGCCGCTGAGATCCTATATGCCCACTTCCCCGCCGCAATGCTCTTTCGCTACGATGCGCACACGCTGCTGGCACTGACGCGCGACATCGCGCCCGAGCTCTTTGAGGAGTGTTCGGCTCTGACAAGGCAGACGCTCGAGCGGCATCAGCCCGGCGACTTTGCCTGCGCGCACCTTTGGAGCGCCCAGACAGACGATCTCGATAAGCTGGTGCAAAATGCCAGGCTCAAGTTGAACCATTCCGGCTCGGGCTTTGCGCTGCCCAGCGCGCTGCACCAGCCCTCGGTCGAGCTGCGCGCCTTTCTGGAAGAGGGGCGCTTTGAGCTGTGGCTGGAGCCCAAGATCGACCTGCGCACCGGCGCGCTCACCGGGGCGGAGGGGCTGTCGCGCCTGCGCCACCCCACCTGCGGCCTGCTTGCGCCGCGCCGCTTCATCCCCGAACTCGAACAGGCCGGCACCATCTTCTACCTCGACTGTCACATGTTTGAACAGGTCTGCCGGCTGCAGGCGCAGTGGCGCGCCCAGGGCCTGCCCGCCCTTCCTCTGTCGGTCAACTTTTCAACCTCGACCCTTTGCGTGCCCGATCTGCTCGATACGCTGTGCGCCATTGCCGATCGCCATGGGGCGGACCGTTCGCTCATCGAAATCGAGGTGAGCGAGACGGCGGGCGCGCTCGAGCAGCAGATGCTGATTCGGCTTGGCGGGGCCTTGCACAAGGCCGGCTTTGCCCTGTGTCTTGACAACTTTGGCGCGCGGGCGGTCAACTTCCCCCTGCTCACCCTGCTCGACTTTTCCACCGTCAAGCTCGACAAGAGCCTCACGGAAAAGGCCCCCGCCGACAGCCGCGTCAGAGAGCTGCTGCGCAGCCTGCTCTCCCTTTGCAAGAATCTCGGCGTGAGCAGCGTGGTGGAGGGGGTGGAGACCGCGCAGCAGGCGAATCTTCTCCTGGAGCTCGGCGCGGGCGAATCGCAGGGCTTTCTCTACAGCAGGGCCCTGCGCGCCGAGGACTTTGCCGCACGCTATCTGCCGGGGGCCTCCTCATGAGAAAAATCCTGCCGCTGTATTTTTTGCTTTTCTCCTGCTTTCAACTGCTGGCCGTCACCGTGCTGCCCATCGACGCGCTCACGCTGCGCATCGCGCATGCCGGCCTGCTGCTGGCCTCGGCCTTTCTGATCGCCTTTGAACGGCGGCCCCACGCCCTCAAGCTGGCGCGCTGACCGTCTACGGCGCGCTGCTGCTGCGCTGGCGTCCGGTGGCGCTGGCGGGCGGCGTCGTTGGACCGCTGGAGCTGGCGCTGGCGGGGGCGGCCCTGATTGTGCTGCTGGCGGGCGGCCTGTTGTGCTGCCGCTCTTTGACGCTGCTGGCCGCCGTCTTTTTGCTCTACAACTTCGCCGGCCCCCTGATCCCCGGGCTGTTTGGCCACGCCGGATTTTCCCTTCGCCGGGTGCTGCACTTTTTCTTCTGGGGCAGTCAGGGCGTGTTTGGCGTGGGGGCGGGTGTGTCGTCGACCTACCTGTTTGTCTTTGTGCTCTTTGGCGCGCTGCTGCGCGCCGGGGGCTTTACGCAGCTCGTGAGCGATCTTGCTCTGCGCGCAGTGGGCAACAGCCCCGGCGCGCCCGCCAAAATCGCCGTGCTCTCGTCGGCGCTGCTGGGCACGGTCAACGGATCGGCGGTGGCCAACGTCGCCACAACCGGGGCGCTGACCATCCCGCTCATGAAGGACGCCGGCTACCCCGACGCCTATGCAGCCGCGGTCGAAGCTGCCGCCTCGACCGGCGGCCAGTTCATGCCCCCGGTCATGGGGGCGGTGGGCTTTGTCATGGCCGAACTGCTGGGAACGGGCTATGGCGCTGTCATGGCGGCCGCGCTGCTGCCCGCTCTGCTCTACTATGGCGCGCTGCTGCTTGCCACCCATCTGCGTGCGCGCCGTCTGGGGCTGGGCGGACAGACCTTTGGCCCGGTCAGCTTGAAAAACCGGCTCCACCTGCTGCTGCCGCTTGCGCTGCTTTTGGTGCTGATGGCCTTTGGCTATACGCCGCTTTTTTCATGTGTGGCGGCCATTGTCGCCACCCCTCTTGTGGGCGCTTTGAAACAGGACACGCGCCTGTCTGCCGCCGACTGGCTTGCGGCGCTGGCGCGCGGCGCGCGCGACGCCGTGACGGTGGGGGTGTGCTGCCTGATCATCGGCCTCATCATCGGCACCGTTTCTCTGACCGGCGTGGGGCTGACGGCGGGCGCAGCCCTGCTGCGTCTGGCCCGCGGCGCAAGCCTGCCGCTGTGCGGTATCGCCGCCGCCGCGCTGTGTCTGCTGCTGGGCACCGGCGTGCCGGGCGTGGCGGCCTATGTCATTGTCGCCACCGTGGCGGCGCCTGCGCTGCTTGCGGCGGGGGCGGCGCCGCTTTGCGCCCACCTCTTTTGCCTGTTTTACGCCTGCCTTGCCAACCTCACGCCGCCCGTCGCCCTCAGCGCAACCACGGCCGCCGGCATCGCCAATTCCGGCCGCGTGCAGACTGCGCTGTTTGCCATGGCGCTGGCAGCCCCCGGCTTTTTGCTGCCCCTGTTTTTTCTGCTGCATCCGGCGCTGCTGATCGGCATGGGAACGCTTTGGGACACCGTGTGCGCCCTGTTAACGGCGGGGTGCGGCGTGGTGTTTTTGACGTGCGCGGCACAGGGCTGGCTGCGCGGCCCTTGTACCCCGCTGCTGCGCGCGCTGCTCTTTGCCAGCGCGCTGCTCTGCCTTGCAGATATCGTGCTGCCGGCCCTTGCGCTCGGCGCCCTGCTGTGGGGCTGCCAGGGCAGTCGGCGGACAAGCTGACCTTCGGGGCCAGGGTGAGATCCCGCGTCTGCACCGCCTTGCGCAAGGGCGCGCAGGTGCAAGCCGTTTCAAAGACGTTTTGAGCCCTTGTCCGACAATTCGATGAAATCCTGCAGGATCACTTGCAAATGGGGATTTCTTATGCTATAATGCAAGATGCATTCTTACCATCCGTTGACAAGGACAAACACGCTTTCCTACGGCCAAAATGGGCGCTGTCGGCGTTCTCGTCCTTGGCGGGCGGCAAGCCCGCCTGCGTCCTGTGGCCTTGCCAGCCCCCCATTTTTTCTCGCTGGAAAGGTCCAATTGGAGTTTTTCGGGTGAGGAACCCGCGGACAGCAAGGCAGACGAGGCAGCCGGGCTTTGCGCCCGGCAACGAGCATAACAAAGCTGGCCGTGATTTCAGCCCCGAAAAACCGTGTCTGCTCTTGTCAACGGATGGTATCTGCTTCATAACACACTATTTCGTTTTGGAGGATATGACCGTGAGCACACCGCAAATTGTGGCCGGCGCGATCCAGATGATCCTGGCCCTGGCCGTCACCATTATCATCATGATGCAGGAGGGCAACGAGCGCGGGCTTGGCGCCATTTCCGGCGGGGCCGACACGTTCTTTAGCAAAAACAGCGCCTCCTCGCCGCAGGCCAAGCTGCGCAAAAACACCACCTGGCTTGGCATTGCGTTTATCGTTGCCACCATCGTCCTCTACGTCATGGTGTCTTTGTCATAAGGATTTTACAAAAGGGTTTCACAAAGCGCCACACACTTGAATGTGTGGCGCTTTGCGTAAACGTGTTTTTCCCATCAACAGGAGGATTTTTATGAAAGTGACCAAGGTCGCGGGCTGTCTGATCCGCGAGGCCGCCGCAAAGGATGTCGAACTTGTTTTGAGCTTCATCAAGCGTCTGGCGCAATACGAGAAGATGGAAGACGAAGTGACCGCCAC
>CABRXB010000037.1 GCA_902474785.1 uncultured Eubacteriales bacterium
GCGCTCCCCGCTCAGGCAGCCGCGGCCGACCCGCATTGCACCGTCCTTCGGCACGCCGCCTCCATCTGCAGTGGGCTTCTCGCCTGTATTGCCGCATTTATCACGGCGCAGGCTGGGGTCAAGCGCTCCCAAGCCGTCCACAAGCTGTAAAACGCCCATTTGAAAACCTTGACACAGGAGATTTTTATAATGCACAAAGCCTTGTAACCCGCCATGATATGCGGCAGACGGCAGACATGTCCTGTGCTCCCTCAAGCCGCCAGGTTGTCTCGTCCACTTTAAGGCTTATCCGATGGGTTGGCCATTGGGACGCTTTTTCTCTGGTCGCCTGGCCCACTATCAGGCCAAACGCTCGCTTAGGTTGTCTACCTGCTTGGCTGGATTCGCTGATCAGGCCAAGCCGCTCGCTCAGGTATCCCCCTGCTCGGCTGGATTCGCTGATCAGTCCAACCCCGACCGCTCGGGTTAACCCCCTGCCGGCTGGATTCACTGATCAGGCCAAGCCGCTCGCTCGGGTTGTCCCCCCCTGCTCGGCTGGATTCGCTAATCAGTCCGACCGGCCGCTCGAGTTGACCCCCTGCTCGGCCGGATTCCTGATCGGCCAACCGGCCGCTCGGGTTGTCCCCCCTGCTCGGCCGGATTCGCCGAGCAGTCCGATCCGCTCGCTCGGGTATCCCTCTGTTCGGCTGGATTCGCTGATCAGGCCGACCCGCTCGCTTGGTTATGTCTGCTTGCTTCGTTTGATCTGTTGGTCGGATCGATCGCTTGCTCAAGCTGAAAATTCCATGCCGATCTGTCTGGCCCTCTGGTCTATCCGGCACGCTTATCTGTTGGCGCGCTGTCCAGCCTGCCTCCCTGCCTGACCTGCCTGACAAACGCCCGACCTGTCCGGCCTGCGTTGGCAACCGCACGCCACTTTCCTGTCAGCGGATTTGCCCGTTGCCAAGGATCACGTGTTTGGTCGAGGTCAGCGCCAAAACGCCCATGGGCCCTCTGGCGTGCAGCTTTTGCGTGGAGATGCCGATCTCGGCGCCAAGGCCGAGCTCCCCACCGTCGGTAAAACGGGTGGAGGCGTTGACATAGACGGCGGCGCTGTCAACCTCGCGGGTGAAGCGCAGGGCATTTTCATAGTCTCTTGTCACAATGGCGTCGCTGTGGCCGGTGGAATACCGCGCGATGTGGGCGATGGCCTCGTCGAAATCCTCCACCACCTTGACGGCGAGAACAAAGTCGAGAAACTCCTCCTCCCAGTCGCTTTCGACCGCGGGGACGGCCTGCGGCAAGATTGCGCAGGTGCGCGCACAGCCGCGAAGCTGCACATTCTTCTTCCCGAGTTCAGCCGCAATGCGCGGCAGAGCCTGCTGCGCAATGGCCCCATGCACCAAAAGCGTCTCGGCGGCGTTGCACACCGAGGGGCGCGTGGTCTTGGCGTTGAACACGATGGCGGCAGCCTGCTCCAGATCGGCCGACTCGTCGACAAAGATGTGGCAGTTGCCAACGCCGGTCTCAATAACCGGCACGCGGGCGTTTTCCACCACGCTCCTGATGAGCCCGGCGCCGCCGCGCGGAATGAGCACATCGATCACGCCGTTCATGCGCATCATGGCATTGGCGCTCTCTCGCGAGGTGTCCTGCACAAGCTGCACGCAGGCCGCGGGCAGACCGGCCCTCTCAAGCGCGCGGCCAAGCGCCCCCACCACGGCTCTGTTGGAGCAAATGGCCTCTTTCCCGCCCCTCAAAATCACGGCGTTGCCCGCCTTGAGGCACAGCGCCGCCGCGTCGCTGGTCACATTGGGGCGCGCCTCATAGATCATGCCAATCACCCCGAGCGGCACGCGCACCTTTTGCACCTGAAGACCGTTTGGCCGGACCGAGCCCTCCACAATCTCTCCGACAGGGTCGGGCAGGGCCGCCACCTGTTCAACGCCCTGCGCCATGCCCTCGATGCGCTCTCTGTTGAGCGCCAGGCGGTCGAGCAGGGCCTCGCCCATGCCGGCCTCACGCGCCGCAGCCAAATCCTGTTCATTGGCCGCCAGAATCTGTTCCCATTCGGCCAGAAGGCCCTTTGCCATCTCGAAAAGAGCCCTGTTTTTCTCATCGGTCGAAGCTGTCATCAAAAACCGGGCGGCACGCCGCGCGGCGTCGCCCTGCATGGTCAAATCTGTCATGTTCTTGTACCTCCCTCTCAGATCGTCAGTCGATTCCTTTATCCAAACAACGTCCCCATGCTCTTTCCGTCGAGCAGGGTGTAGAGATCCGACGGGGCGTCCCCCTTCATGATGCAACAGGCGATGCCCGCCTCGCCCGCGCGCTGCGCAGCCTGAAGCTTGGTGGTCATGCCGCCTGTGCCTCGCTCGCTTCCCGCGTTGCCCGCCAGGGCGAAGAGCTCTTGCGTCACCCGCTCCACATAGGGGATACGCTTTGCCTGCGGATGGGTGCGCGGGTCGGCGTCGTAGAGGCCGTCGATGTCGGTCAAAATGATCAGCAGATCGGCCTTTACAATCTGCGCCACAATCGAAGAGAGGTTGTCGTTGTCCCCGATGCGCTGGCCTTCGAGCTCGTCGACGGCCACGGTGTCGTTTTCATTGACAACCGGGATGATGCCCATGCCCAGCAGCGCCTCGAAGGTGTTTTCCACGTTGCGGCGGCTGATGGGGTGCGTGATCACGTCGCCCGTGAGCAGCACCTGCGCCACAGTGCTTCCATATTCGCCAAAGAGCTTGTCGTACATGAACATGAGTTCGCACTGACCCACGGCGGCAACGGCCTGCTTCATCTGCGTCTGCGTAGGTCGGGCCTTGAGGCCCAGCTTGCCCACGCCCACGCCAATGGCGCCCGACGTGACCAAAACGACCTCCTTGCCGGCATTTTTCAGGTCGCTGAGCACCTTGCACAGCTCCTCCATCCGGCGCAGATTCGCCTTTCCATTTTCGTGGGTCAGCGTGGAAGTTCCCACCTTGACCACGATTCGCCTTGCCAACGTGCAGTCATACATTTGTAAAAATCCTTCCCTTTTCAAATTGAGTTGCAGTGAAATTCTTCGCGGGGAATTGTTCTAAAGGATATAAAAATATATTTAGTAATTATACCATGCTCTGTTCCCCAAAGGCAATGCTCTTGCGGTAAAAAAGACATTTGCAATCGAGCGGCATCGCACATCTGCTGGATCGCGGCGATCACCTGAAAGGCCATTTCCATCCCTTGCAACCTTTTCACCAGGCAAAGGGGGAAGGGGCCTGCGGCAGACCCCTCCCCCTTTTGCACTTTTGGCCATAAGCGTCCTTTTTCCTGGCCCTCTGCGGTTGCCCTTTTCTGCCTTGCCGCCCATTTACAAACGCCGGCGCATCCGGTACAATAAGGAAAAGGCCCTCACATCCCCGTCCAGCCGATGCCGCCGAGCAGGTACAAAATCACCCAGCCGAGCAGAGTCATCACGACGACGATGGGCGCCACCCACTTGATGTATCTCCCGAATTCAATTTTGGCAATGGCAAGCGACCCCACCACCGCGCCGAGCACTGGGGAGATCATGTTGGTGAAACCGTCTCCAAACTGGAAGGCCAAAACGCCCACCTGACTGGAGACGTTGAGCGCCTCGCACATGGGCTTTACAATGGGGATGAGAATGGCGGCCTTGGCCGACTGCGAGGGGATGAGCAAGTTGACGCAGGAGATCACGCCCGAGATGCCCACCGAGGCAAAGCCCGTACCCAGCTTTCTGAGCGGGACGCAGGCATAGTAGACAATGGTGTGCAGAATGTTGCCGCTTGACATCACAAGGCTGATGGTGGCGGCGCAGCCGATGACAAAGCAGACAAAGGCTATGTTTGCAGCGCCCTTGGAAAAGGCGTTTCCAATGTCTTCAAACTTCCACCCGGCGATCAGGCCGCACAGCGTTGCATTGCAGATCTGCACGGCCGGGATGAGCGCGGTGGACTGTTTGAAGACTGAAACGCCGATCACCGTGACAAGATACTGCGAGAAAAAGAGAATGGTGATGACGGCCGAGCGCGGATTGAATTTCACCTCTTTGAAGGACACGTCTGAGGCGTCGTCAAGCTCGTCATACCAGGCGGATTTTCCCATCACGGAGTTGTTTGGGTCTTTGGCCACCTTGCGCGCATAGCGGTAGATGTAGGTCAAAGACACCGCGATCATCAGGCACAAAATGGCAAGGCGCGTGCCAAAGCCGGAATAGATGGGCACCCCCATCATGCTCTGTGCAATCATGACGTTTGTGGGGGAGCAGGAAAACCCGAGCAAATTGGTAAACAGCGTGAGCGCGATGGCGATGATGGGGTCGAGCCGCAGCTTTTTGGCGAACATCAGCCCCACGGGAATGAGCGCAATCACATGATCTCCGCCTCCAAAGGCGCCCAGAAAACAAAAGGCGACATAGGCGGCCGGCAGCAACACGTTGATTCCCTTATCCTGCAGCTTGTAGATGGCATAGTCGATCATATTGTCGAGCGCCTTGGTCTGCAAGATGACATAGATGGCCCCGCCCGACGACAGCAGCATGGCTATGACATACGAGGAGGCCTGCAATCCGGGCAGAAGCATGAGCAGCGCCTCATAGGGGTTGACGGGGGTTTGCCGCCCAAGCAGCTCAAACTGAGCGCCAATCAACGCGCCGGTTTCAAGATCTGTGGCAAAAGCGCCGGCGGGAATCACATAGGTCATGACACTCATGAACAAAATCATTCCCAACATCAAATAGAGCAGATGCGGCATCCGAAATGTTTTTTTCGCCTTCACGGTTTCAGACATGGTGTTATCCCTCCCTTTTGTTATCCATAAAAAATTATATCAGGTTGCCGCCCGCCGCACATTTCCAAAGACGAGATGCCATATGTCCGTTTTTTTGCAGTGGAGGCTATCGACCCCCTGTCATCTTGCAACTATGGTATCATCAGAGCGACAAGCACGAAGAAAGGAGCACTGTTATGAACATTTATGATCTTGCAAAAGCCAAAGAAGACTACATCATCTCCATGCGCCGCGAATTCCACCGCCACCCCGAGCTCTCCGGCAACGAGGAGCGCACCGTGGCGCGCATCTGTGAGGAACTCACCAAGATGGGGGTGCAGCACGTCAATGTGCCAAACGGCGGCGTGCTCGCTTTCTTTGGCGACGAAAAGGCCGGCCCCACCGTGCTGCTGCGCGCCGACATCGACGCGCTGCCCATGCAGGAAAACGCCTGCAACACCAGAGGAGAGCGCGCCGTGATGAGCGAGGTGCCCGGGGTCATGCACGCCTGCGGTCACGACGGGCACACGGCCGCGCTGCTGGGCGCCGCCTCCATCCTCGCCGAGCACCCCGAACTCAACAAGGGGCGTATTATCTTGATGTTTGAGCGCGGCGAGGAGGCGACCGGCAACGTGGTCTATTTGCACCAGTACATGGAGCAGCACAACATCCACGTCGACTCGGCCTGGGGTCTTCACCTCTTTACAAACTTCGCGCATGGCAAGCTGGTGGTCTACGACAGCTACGCCCTGGCCGGCTCGCTCTTCTTCTCGGGCAAGCTGACAGGCAAGGGCGGCCATGGCTCGCGCCCCGACCTCAGCTTCAGCCCCATCGACTGTTTCCACGCCATCTACGCCGGCATCTCCATGCTCAAGATGAAATACAGCAGCCCCTTTAAGCCGCTCACCCTTTCGATCGGCGCGCTGCAGGCGGGCGCCGTCGGCAACATCATTCCAAACGATCTCACCTTCAAGGGCACCATCCGCTTTTTTGACCGCGACGATGCGCTGCGTCTGATCGACGAGTTTCGCCGCATCGTGGAGACCACCGCGCCGCTCTACCACTGCACGGTTGAGCACAACCTGCGCGCCCCCTCCTCCGGCCTTGTCAACGACCCCACCTGCGCCAAAATCGCCCGCGACGCCTACCGCAAAGCCTTTGGCGAGGACTGCATCCTCGAGGCCGAGCAGCAAATGGGCAGCGAGACCTTCGCCATGACGGCGGCGCTGTGGCCCTCGGCCTTCACCTGCCTTGGCATGAACAGCAAAGAGCTGGGCACCACGGCGGAGCACCACAACGAGTACTTCGACGTTGCAGAGGACACGCTTGCCACCGCCGCAGCCGCAGGGCTGCTCTACGCCACGGCCTTCCAGCAGAGCGGCGTCGACGTCTCGGCACACGCCTACCAGGGCAGCATCGGCGACTATTACAGGAGCATTGAGCACTCGAAGGCCGACATTTTCGCCAAATAACAAAGACGTTTTTGCCTTTTCTGGGTTTTATGGGGTCAAGCCGCCTCTCCCAAGTCAAAAACAGCGTGGGGAAGGGCCTTCCCCACGCTGTTTCTTTTATAAAGAACAGAGCAGGCATCTCTGCCTGACCGTCTTTTCAGGAGCGCAGGAGGCGATGCAATGAAACGCGAACGCTTTGAGGCCGCCCTGACACTGCACCGTATGCAAACTCCCCTTGTGAAAAACTATTTTCGTGCGCAGCGCGGCCCGGTTCCCCTCGTCAGCTTTGATTTCGATGCAAGCGGCCAGCCGTGCGCCGCCGTCATGCTCAACTTTTTTCAGCTGTCCCACAGGCAGACCTTCTATGAGGTGATCTTCTCCTGTTGCGACGCCTTTTCCCTCGAGGTGGGCGACCTTATCCTGCGCGTCGACCCCTTTGACCTGTGCATTGTCTCGCCTGACGTGGAGCATCAGGTGCTCCCAGACAGGGGGCGGACAAACATTTTCTCGGTCGTCATCAACCACAAGCCGATGGGCCGCTATGTCTTTCTCGGTCTGATCTCGGGCTGTGAGCTGCTGCTTAACTTTTTTGCCGACGCCTTTCGGCGCTCCGGCTGCTGCAACTTTTTGCACGTTGCAAACCCTGGCGACCCCGATCTCAAAGAGGCGATGCTTCAGCTCGTTGTCGACAGCGCCGAGCGGCAGCGGGGCAACTCGCGCCTTGTCGAGGCCGACCTCTCCCGCCTGTTGATTCTCGTCGAACAGCGATGCAATCTCGCTTCGCTCATCGAGGTCTCGACCGACAACCGACTGGCCAGCGCCGTCTACACCTATCTCTCGGAGCACTACGCCACAGCGACACTCAAGAGCACGGCGCAGGCCTTGCACTACAGTCCCGACCACATCTCCGCCGTGCTTCGACGGGAGGGCTGGGGCAGCTTTCACGCCAATTTGCGCCGGTTTCGCCTCAATCAAGCCATCGTCTTGCTCACCAGCTCAGACCTTTCAGCCACCGAGATCGCCAACTTTGTGGGCTTTGCAAGCTACAGCGGTTTTTACAAAGCCTTCAAATCGCGCTATTTCATCAGTCCCGCCGCCTTTCTCAAAAAATACCGCGAGACGGGTAGCGGCTTGTGCGATCGCACCGGCCTGTGACAAGCCCAACTCCACTCTGCCCTCGTGGGTTGCAGTCGCCTTTTGACGCGCTTTGCAATTCCCCTCGCATCGCCGCTCTCCTTCTTTGCAGGGCATCCAGGCCGCCTTTGCAAGCCGTGCCAGGGGCACGGCAAATCCGTTCCCGCTTTGACACAGCAAAAAGAGGGACGCCTTTCGGTGGGAACGGATGGGCAGGGTTTGCCCGCGGGTCGAAACCTGCCGGCAAAGGCGCAGGCCTTTGCAAGCGGCGGGCTCGCCTCCTGGAGAATACGGGCGGTGAGAGAGCTTCAACGATGCAAAACAGAGGGCTTGCCTGCAGGCCACTCGAGCTGCGCCGGGGCCAAGCCTGGATGGAAAAAGCATCCAACTCATGCCGGGGGCCAGAGCTTAGTGTGGTAAGGTTAAAAACCCACACCGAGGCTAAAGCGCAGGCGGGGCCCATACCTGAGCCGGGGCCAGGGCCCAGATCAGGCGTGGTGCTAAACCCCTGCCGAAGCCATGCAGCCTTGCAAGGACATGCAGCCTGCAACGGGGCCAAGCCCGGTTTGGGCGAGAGCATGCCCTGTGAAAGAGGCCAGGGCCCGAACAGGCGTAGGTGCCAAAACCCCTGCCGAACCAGACCAGCCTTGCGAGGACATGCAGCTCGCAACGGGGCCAAGCCCGGTTTGGGCGAGAGCATGCCCTGTGAAAGAGGCTAGAGTCCGAACAGGCAAAGGAACCCAAACCCCTGCCGGAGCCAGACCAGCCTTGCGAGGACACGCAGCCCGCACCGGTGCCAAGCCCGGTTTGGGCGAGAGCGCGCCCTGTGCGAGAGTCAGAGGCCAGATCAGGCGAGGTGAAAAACCCTCGCCGGGGGCAGACCAGCCTTGTGAGAACACGCAGCCCGCACCGGGGCCAAGCCCGGTTCGAGCGAAAGCGCGCCCTATGCAAGAACCAGAGTCCGAACAGGCAAAGGAACCAGAACCCCTCCGAACCAGACCAGCCTTGTGAGAACACGCAGCCCGCAACAAGGCCAAGCCCGGTTTGGGCGAGAGCATGCCCTGTGCAAGAACCAGAGCCCGAACAGGCAAAGGAACCAGAACCCATGCCGGAGCCAGACCAGCCTTGCGAGGACATGCAGCCCGCAACGGGGCCAAGCCCGATGCGGGCGAGAGCACGCCCTGTGCAAGAACCAGGGCCCAAATCCGGAGTGGTGCCAAACCCCTCCGAACCAGACCAGCCTTGCGAGGACATGCAGCCCGCAACGGGGCCAAGCCCGATGCGGG
>CABRXB010000038.1 GCA_902474785.1 uncultured Eubacteriales bacterium
GCAGGATCTCCTGCAATTTCAACCCACGCGCCCCTCGCGGGGCGCGACAGCAAAACAGCACAAATTTATCGCGCCATTTTGTTCAAAATACCAAAAACCAATTCTAAAAATACAATGATCTGAAACATCAAGGTTCATTCCAAGTTGCATTTCTGTAAAAAACGCCGTCATTTCCTTGAACAAACCCATGTTACAATCCCACGCCAGGTGCGAACCGAACAGCCATAACATGACAGCTTTCCTTTCGCACCTACACCATCAAAATGCCCTCCGGGTCATAGCCGACCTTAGCGCCGACATGTTCCACCTTGTTCTTATGCTGATTTCCGAGATTGTAAAACCTCAGACTGTCGAGCTCGGGGTCGATGATTTCCGTCAGCTTCGCCTTGACCATGCAGGCCGTGGCCGCATCCACAGAACATTCAAAGACGGAGTTTTGCACGCGTTGGCCGTAGTCGACACAGAGCTTGGCCACTCGTCGAAGCCGCTTTTTCCCCGCGTCGGTTGCAGTGTTGACATCGTAAGTGATGAGCAATAGCATCCAAAACCTCCTCACTTCCAGAAAAACGGGGCGTACTCGTCGAGATCGCCGCGCACGGCTCTCGCCAGCAGCAGCGCCTGGACATACGGCACCAGTCCCCAGGGCAACTTCTCACCCAGATACGGGTGGGTGATGCCCTGTTTTTTGCGCTCCTGCCAGGCCGAGAGGACGACCTTTCGCCCCTCCTCATTTAAAAAAACCGCGCCGCTCTGTTCATAGCGAAAGTGCGCCCCGCTGAGCTCTTGTCGATTGACAAGCGTCAACGCCAGACGATCGGCCACAACCGGCCGCAATTCCTCCATCAAATCGAGGGCCAAAGATGCTCTTCCAGGCCGATCCCGATGTAAAAATCCCACATAGCTGTCGAGCCCGACCGACTCCAAGGCACCGGCGCAATCGTTTGAGAGCAGCATGTAGAGAAAGGAGAGCAGCGCGTTCATGGGATCCTGCGGTGGCCGGCGGGTTCGCGCAACCAGAGAAAAAACATCCTTATTTCTCAAGATCAGGGCGTCCAGCGCACAGAAATACAGAGCGGCCCCCTTCCCCTCAAGACCTCTCAGCTCCTCCAGGCTCTCTGCCCCCATCACACGCTGCAAGAGCTCCTGAATCTGACCCGACACCTTTTTCAATCCCGCCACGTCGAGACGCAGCGCATGGTCTCGCACAGCCCGCTCCAACACCCACCGGGCATTGTAGAGCTTACCGCACAGGAAACCTCGCGCCATGCGGCAGCTGGCCCACGGATCGTCGGCCATGCGATACTGCGCGCGGCGCAGCAGCACATTGGCGCTGCCTTCGCCGAGAACACGCGCCAAAAAGCGCCCTCTCGGGGTGAGAAAGACAAGCGAAACGCCCCGCTGCGCACAGGCGCCCATCAGGGCAGGGCTCGCCCCTTTATATCCAAAATAGGCAATGCCCTCCAGCGTGTGCAGCGGGAAACGCGCAGCCTGCTTCTCCCCCCGCAAAACGAGGACATTTTCCCCCTCGAGCGCCAGATACGCATCTTCACTCAGAACAAACAGGGTGTTGAGCAGTCGCCTCATTCAACCGCCTCCTCTCCCACATGCTCTCTGATGTAGTCGGCCACAGAAGGGACTTTGCGCAGCTTTGGCAGACAGAGTTCTGCCAGAGAGCATGCGTTGCAGCTCTTGGAGGGGGTTGCAAGCGGGGTGGAGCCCCTTTGAAACAGCGCGTGCATCTCCCTGCAAAGCTGCCCGACGCGCTCCCGAAGCGCCTGTTCGAAGCACACCTCCTCGCGTCGGCGGATCTCTGCATAGAAAACCGCCCCTTGCGCAACCTCACAGCACAGCATCTCCTCCAGACAGATGGCCTGTGCACAGAGCTGAAGCCGGTCGGCATCGTTTTCCTTGGGAGAGCCCCTCTTGTACTCCACGGGAAAGGGCCGCCACAGCCCCTGCTCCCCCCGGAGGGGCACGCCCGACGGGTCGGCGTGAAATTCCACCACATCGCATTTTCCGAAGATTCCAAGGGGGCGGGAGAAAACCGAAAGGCCGCGCAGCGTCAGACAGTCGCCGCGGCGCTCGCGCTGCGTCACATCGTGCGCTCTGTCATGCAGCAGCGCCCCCTGCACCGTGCGCACATTCTCACGCCACAACCCTTCCATGTGGATGAGGGCCCACTGGCGGCGGCAAAAGGAGAAGTGCTGGATTCCCGAGAGGGCCAGCATCTCCTCCTCCCGATCAATCACCCCATCCGGCGGCAGGTCACGCCCTCGGGCAGGGCTTGCTCGTCCACCGTGACCACATAGTCCAGATAGCTGCGGGCGGGGGCGGGATCATGCTCGTCGCTGCGGCGCACGCGCACTGTATCGAAGAGCTGATGGGCGGGGGCGCAGCCCAGTTCGCTGTCGTGCTCAAAGACAATGAGCGCCCGAACCGCCATCTTCCCTCTGGCGGCGGAGTGGTCGTGCTCAAACATGTTCAAGATGGCCTCAAAGAGCAGCGCCAAGTCCTCCTTGGAAAAGCCGGTGGTCTTGCGCGCCAGATTTGCTGAAACATACCCTTCGCAGCGATACAGGCCATAGGGGATGATGTATTTGCGGCCCATCTCGGTGCCCTTGTTCTCGGCGTCGGCCTCGGTGGTGATGGCCACTCTCGTGATGGTGACCTCCTGCGGCACCACAGGCTCGACGCTACGTGCAAAGCCCAGCTGCACCGGCCCGCGCACCTGTCCGCAGTTTAAGGCGGCCTTGACAAAGGTGGTCATCACCGCGCCAAAGGTTCGAATGTCGTAAAAATTACGGCACATGAAATCCCGGATCTGCCCATCGAGATTGGGGTTTTCCTTCTTTTTACCCTTGATTGTCTTTTCGTCGACGCCAAGCGCGGCATAGGCCTGCGCGTCGCTGCGGTTGAGCGGCACGCCCTCCTTCACATAGATGCGGTAGCCGACCTCGTTTTCTCCGACCGGGGCAATCGCATCCTCCGTCCCCTTGACAAGCTCCACATAGTTGCGGATCTTGCGCTTGAGACACACGTCGGTGACAATGCCAAATCCGGTCTCGGGATCGATGCGGGGCATGTTGCCGGCGTCGGGATCGCCGTTGGGGTTGCCGTTTTCCACGTCGAACAAAATCACAAATTCATAGCGGTTTTCAATGGGGCTTGTCATGTCAGTTGTCCTCCTTTTTCTGATAGCGTGCGGTGGTCTGGGCATAGTAGCCGAGCTGGAAGGCCCCCTGCTGCTGCAAATTCTGGTGCGCGGGGTAGTTCTCCCCAATTATGGTCATCAATTCTCCGAGCTGCTTTTCATAGTGGATGTGTAACCCCTTGTTTGTGACGCGCAGTTTTTTGAGGTGCTTTTGGGCCAAATTGACCAAGATGGGGAAGATAACACCGGGGATTGAGGCGGCGGAGTTGAAGTATTTGTCCTTGATGGTGGTGTTGATGCCGGGATTTGCCGCCTGCTGAATGGCCTCCAAAACCGAGAATAGCCGCCCCAATGTATAGGGAATGTGGGTGCTTTGTTCGTTTAAGGACATTCTCAAGACCTCCTCTGGTACGTCGGGACTTGTATTTTTGAGGTAATACGCCTTTAAAATGGCCGCGCGGCCCCTTGTGACCTCGTGCTCGGCGCGGATGCGCAGCGTGACGCCGCTGAGCAGCGTGGCGGGGTAGCGGGCGTTGTTTAAAATCGCCCAGAGCGTGTCGCCCGCCAGCCCCGGCAGGGGCTTTTTGTCGCGGGAGTTTTTGTTGACCGTCTCTTCGAGCAGCTTCCACAGCGGCAGCGTTTCAAACTTGTCGTAGATGGGGCGGGCGATCTCCATCCTTTTGTGGTGCGCGTTTACATTTGCAAGGAAATTTCCAAAGCTGTTTTTCAGAAAAAAGCGCACCGAGAGCCGGGCGGCGTTGGGCGAGAGGCCCAGGATATAAAACGTGGTCTTGGGATCAAGGCGGCTTTCTTCAAAGAGCACGGGATCTCCCCGCGCCAAATCCTCCGCCATCTTTTGAAGATCGGCCTCGCTGTAGACCGTCGGCATGCCGTAGAGAGCGCCCTCCAAAAAAATTTGATAGGCCGAGACGCCGTTTTCCGCCCAGCAGACCACCGTGGTGTCGCCCATGCGAATCACATGCTCACGATCCGACAAAAGGGCGTTGAGCGCGGCGCCATAGGCAAATGCGGCATAGCGCCCGGTGGGGGCGTTGAGCCCCTGCTCCCTGTCGTAAGAGCAGAGGGCCGGCGCGTTGAAGGAGACCAGCGAAGCCCCCGAGGTCTGCGCGCCCTGCACCCCTTTGATGGCGGGGTGAAGCTGCGCCACAGGGCCGATCTCCCCCGTCACAAGGCAGGGCATTTTCGGCGCGTCGTCGTCGGCGTCGTAGTGCGCCTGCCAAGCCCGCCGAATGGCAGGGATTTCATGCAGATACGCGCCGTCAAAGCGAAAGACCAGGTTGGCGCCCGAGAGCAGCTCCTCAAGACAATCAAGAAGCGCCGGGTGCTCCATCGCCTTTTCCGGCTCCCAACGTCTGAAATAGGCCAAAAGCGCGCGGGCGGCGGGCTCGTCCACTTCTGAAAGAATCGTCTCGTGCAGCTCCTTGCAGGCTTCAAAGCATGCAAGGGTGCGCTCTTTTTTCCCCTTGCCGTCAACGCCCAAAACATAGCCGGCGTTGTCGCACAAAAAATTTGCCTCAACGCCGCTCGACCGCTTGACCTGGGCGGGCAAAATCATCTCCCGCGGGACAAGTTGACTCTTATCCTTTCTGACCTGCTCTCTTTTGACGCTGACGATCTGCTCAATCTCCCCCTCTTCTCCAAGATACAGAGCGTAGGACACTTTGGCCGGCCCCCAGCCGGGGCGCGCGAGTTCACCCTTTTCGGCCAGCGCCTCATAATACTGCACCAGAGCCTGTAAGATCATCCCCGCACCTCCCCGCTGTCCCTTGTCGGAACCTCCAAAACGCCGTCGCGCAAGACGGCTCTGAAAAAGAGGGGCCGGATGTCCTGCGTGTCGGAATAGTCCATGTCCCAAAGCATGTAGCCCAGATCCCGCTCGCCCTTGAGCTCCTGTGGGCAGGGCGGCAGCTGTTTGCAGGGGGCAAAGTGCGCCGGAAACTCCCGGCAGCCAAAACAGGGCTGGTGGAAAAACTGCCCTTTTTGTATGCGCCTCGTTATGATGTCCTGGAACTTGCCGGGGTTGTCGCCCGGGGCGGCCCTGTCAGTCATCTCAAAGTGGGCCTCGATCACATAGTGCACATCGCGCAGCAGCATGGAGGCGCGCTGCTGGATGTCGTCCGTGGCGCTCAGATAGAGCGCCCCCTTTCCCCGTTCCATGACGGTGCGCGCCGTGCGGGCGCTGACTTTGGATTTGACCTCGTTGCGGCGCACATTCAAAAAACGGATGGGCGCGCAGACGTGGATACGGTCGATCACCCAGTGCATGCCGGGGTGCCAGAAAATCGCATCCAGCAGTCCCCGCGCAGCCGACGGGGTCATCACATCGTAGCTGACGCGCTCTGTCTTCATTTCGGGTCGGGTGAAGAGGGCATAGTCCCCCCACACCTCCAAACAGATGGCCATGGCGTTCACTCCTTTCGAATTTTGTGTGTTGTTTTGTGATATTTGGGTTTAAACAGGAATGGCGTAAAGAACGGCCGTTCCAGCGGCGCTTTGAGATCATCCTACCATATCTCACCATAAATGGCAATATATTTTTCATGTATTGTTGAATCAAAATTTTTATATTGACATTCCCTTTTAAATTGACTAAGCTGAAAAAGTCGAGGAAACTCGTGGGTTGAAATATGTACTGTTGTATCAATGCGGCAGGGGGTGAAGCAGCGACTTCGCCCTTGTCCTTTTTATACAAACATCCCCTTGCCGAAGTCGGCCTCGAGCGAGAGGCCGGTGCGCCCGTTGTAAAGGGCAGGATTGCACAAGACGGCGATCTCTCCTTCGAGTAGCTCCAAATCCCCCGATTGGCGCAGCGTTTCAAAGTGCTGCTCGTAGACCGACACGCCGTATTGCCCCAGCCTTCGCATCAGGTCGCGCCCGCGCTCCCCCTCCCGCAGACGCTGCACCAACGGCGCGCCCCGCTCGAAGGGGATGTAAATCGTCTTGGTGTTGTTGTCGATCAGACGAAAGGCTTCGGCCACCTTGCGAAAGGGAAGGAGCTCTTGTCGTATCATGCGCAATATGTCGCTCTCGTCCAGCGCCTGGTTCCCCATCAGGTCGCGCAGCTCGCGAAAATAGGAGGAAATGGTGCGCTGGTCAAACAGGTCCGCATGGCGCGCCATGACAGATCGCCCAGCGCCAATGGGCATTGCAAAGAGCGGCGGCGTTCTGCCCTCGCTTTGAAAGATTGTGACCACGCTCTCCCGCGCCGGGAGGCGACCCTCTCTGTTGCAGCGGCCGGCGGCCTGCAGCACTGAATCGAGTCCCGCCTCCTCCCGGTAGACGGCGGGAAAGTCCACGTCCACGCCGGCCTCGATGAGAGAGGTCGACACCACCCGGCAGGGCAGCCCCGCCTGAAGGCGGCGGCGGATTTCTGCAAGCTGCGCCTTGCGATGCGCGGGATACATCAGCGTGGAGAGGTGAAAGGCGCTCTCTTGCTCGAGCTGCGCAAAGAGCGCCTGCGCGCTTTGCCGGCTGTTGACCACGCACAGCGCCTGATGCCGTCCATTCATGCGCTGCGCAAGCTGCTCCCAGCTCAGGCGCCCGGCCCGGCAAAAGCGCACTCTTTTGAAAAGCTCGCCATCGTAGACTTCAGGAGGGCAGAGCTCCACGGCCGGCGTGTCCGGCAGGCAGTCGGCAAACATCTCTTCAAGCGCAGGCTGCGTGGCCGTGCACAGCACGGCCGATGCGCCATAGCGTTTGACGAGCTGGGCCATGGCGCTCACACAGGGGCGCAGGTGTTTTGCCGGCAGCATCTGGGCCTCGTCGAAAATCAGAACGCTGCCGGCCAGGTTGTGCAGCTTGCGGCACTGGGAGGGACGGCAGGCAAACAGGGACTCAAAAAACTGCACCGCCGTTGTCACCACGACCGGCACATCCCAGTTCTCGGTCGCGGCGGCCATGCGCGCAGAGGCGGGCGTCGCCTCGTCTCCCCCGTCAAAAAGCACCCCCGCATGGTGCTCAAGCACGTTTTGCTCCCCCAAAATGGTTCGGAAAATCTCCGCCGTCTGCTCGATGATGGAGGGGTAGGGAATGACATAGACGATGCGGCGCAGGCCATGAGCTCTCGCATGTTCCAGGGCGAAGGCCAGCGATGCCACCGTCTTGCCGCCGCCGGTGGGCACCGTCAGCGTGAAAAGACCCGGCTTTTGCGCGCTTGCCTGCTCTATGCAACGCCGCAAAATGGCGCACCGCTGCTCGTTGAGGGCGGTTTTGGGCGGGAACCAGCCTGAAACATGCTGCAAAAGCCGCTCTCCCAATACATCCATGTCATCGCCGCCCCCGCGCGGCGGCGTTTTCTCCATAAACGCCTCGGTGTCGAGATAGTCGGCGTCGACCAGGCAGGAGAACAGCATACGCGTGAAAAACGCCATTTCAAAGGGGTCTTTGTCGATGGCCGGCAGCGACGCAGGCGGCAGGGAAATCGCCTTGTCCCACCCATCGTAGGGTTCGAGCTTGCCGGCGGCGGCCCGGTTCATACGGCCCAAAAAGGTGCCCTGCTGCTCATGGTCTCCCTGCCCCCCACCGTCGGGCAGGCCGCCGTGGTGTCCGGCTATGGCAAAGGCGGCATATGGCTGTCCCCTTTTGTAGCATTCAAAGGCGCCGGCCGTCGTGTGATCCACGCGCGCCCCGCCGCGCAGCCGGCGCTGAAAGGCGGCGCTTTGCTTGCCGACGTCGTGCGCCAGCCCCGCAAGCGCCCCCTGCTGCTCCGCGTCGAAGGCCTTTGCATATTGGGCGCACAGGCGCGCCGTCCCTTCGAGATGGGCAGGCAGGCTTTGCTCGCGCCCATCCTGTGCAATATGGGCCAGCCGCAACGTCTCTTCCTTCTCAACACCTCCTCAATGTTCTGACACGTTTCGCTTAGAATTTCCAAATTATGAGTTTATTTTTATAAAATATATCATATAAAAAAGAAAGGTTCCACTCTTTTTTCGTGTAACATGCCAAACTCTTTTTTGTTTTCATGCAAATGCCGGAAATCGGTCTGATTTCATCTCAAAGAAAAATAAATGGCGCAGATTCCACAACCTTTTTTCAATCTCTTTTCCTCAGAGTCAATCTCTTTGACCGTCGATGCACTCCTGATTGCTGGCTTGAAAGAGAAAACTGACAACGGCGGCAACCCTGTCACCAAAGCCTGCCCTTCGACAGCCGAATCCGCAAACCCATTTCACAAACATTTGCAACACCGCTGCACCACGGCCAATGTTCGATCCTCGCTCAAGAAAAGGCCCATGGCAAAACGGGACAAATCTCTTAGCCAAAGGTCTGCTCTTCAACAGGCCGCCACCTCTTCCCTCAATGCCACCGCGCCCTTCGCCTGATTCAGCCTGCCTCAAAAGAAAACCTGCGGCGCAGATACCGCAACTTTTGTTTCTTCCCTTCTCTCCAAAGCCGCCTTTGGTCAGATTGCAT
>CABRXB010000039.1 GCA_902474785.1 uncultured Eubacteriales bacterium
TGACGCCGATGCCGCCGACACAAAAGAAACAGGAGTTTGTCGAATATGGCAGGACAGCCCGGCCCAAAAGGTCGGGCCTTTGTTTTATTCCTGCGTCACTGTGATGGCGCAGTCGTTTTCCTCTTTTTGTCTCTTTAATTTAGTTGTTTCGCTAATTCAGGAAATTCACACACTCCTTTTCTCCATCAATTACGGCTTTTTCACTGGGTAACATGCGTATGCAGACCTTCTCGTCCAATGCTTATACTATTCCTATGGTAAAGTTCGCATCCGCATTGGCAAGATAAAGGTTTGTGCCGATTCGGGTCAATGTGGTTCTGCCCTCAGAGCCGGAATTCTGGTATACAATACTGTTCTTGAGCAATGCCATTGTTTGGGTCGACCCAGCATACTCAACATCTATAGCTTTTACTTCCCCATTTGCAACTGCGGTACATTTTACAGCCCCTATATCATGAAAAATGAAGGAGACGTTTACTGTTTCTGGAAATTTTATTTTGCCCGTCAGCTTCACTCCATTTACATAGGCGGTTTTGGGGGCAAGAATATCCTCCGCCGGCGCCGTGGCGTCAGTTGTGTCAAGCGTTTGAATGGCCCTGATCTCATCCGCATAGGAGGAAAAGACATTGTTTGGCGCGCGCCCCTTTTCGATCAGCGCGGTTTTGATGTCGTTTTTTGTGGCCACAAGCGCCTCTAACTTTTGCGTCGTCGTCCCCATTACAGCACCTCCCCATTGATGGCGTCGAGCAGACTGTTGATATTGCCCACAAGGTTGTCGACATATTCTTTGTTCACGGCAAAGTCCGCTTCTTGCGGCGGAGCAATTCCACGCAGATGCGTGAAGCCGGCGATTGTCACCAAATCCGGCCTATATTGCAAATCGACCACATGAGGGAGGGAATATCCCGTTTCAACTGTGATATTTCCGTCAAAAATAACGTCTCCTGTCACGCGACCGCCTGTCAGGGGCAGCGCGCCCGCCACGACCTCGTCCACATAGCCCTCTGTGGCCAGCTTCTTTGCCGTCGCGTCATCCTGTCCGCTCCCGCCGGTGAAAACGCTTCCTGCAAACCAACCGTTACCCTGCCAGTCCAGCGTATGCGCGTTGGAGCGCGCATTGTTTGATGTGCCGTTGCCCACAATGTGGGCGTATTTGCCGCGTATAGCGGCCGACCCTTCAGTGTCGGCGATGTTGTATTCCCCCTGCACATGCTGGCTCAGGCTATCTGCGATAGTACAATGTCCTTCCACATGCGAGCAGTCCCCACGCGCTCTCCCGTATCTACCTGAATAATTAGCCCATTGTCCGTTTCCCTCCGCATGAGAAGCAACCCCGCGCGCCTCGGTGTACTTCCCTTCCGCATGGGCATACATGCTGGTCGTCAGCGTACCACAGCCTTCTGCATGAGAATAACTCCCGTTCGCTGTGGGTGCGAGATAGCCATCCATTCCACCCTCTGCATGGGAGTAATTGCCAACTGCCTTGCTATATCTCCCCTCTGCGTGGGAGCTTTCACCGCTCGCCGTAGTGCTATTCCCTTCTGCGTGGGAGCCGAAATTTCCGCTCGCCGTAGTGCTATTCCCTTCCGCGTGGGAGCTTTCACCGCTCGCCGTAGTGTAATTCCCTTCTGCGTGGGCATACTCTTTGCTTGCCACACTGCCATATCCCTCAGCGTGAGAATGTTCTCCGCTCGCCGTGACGTAGCTCCCAACGGCAAATGAGTTAGTTCCCACCGTTGTTTCTGCTTTTCTCATCAGTGAAATACTGCCGGTGAAAACAGGGGACGCTATAGGCGCCTTCGCCGCAAACAACGCTTCATGCGCATCTGCCGCATCGTTGTGCGTCGCTATCTGTCCGCTTACGTCGGGCACGGGAATTCCTGCCACGGCCTCATCCACATAGGCAAAGAAATCCTGGTGCAGTCCCTGCGGGTCGTAGACCACCGCCGCCATATCGCCGGCGCCGTCGCCATCCATCCCACGCGGGATCACAAAGTCGAGCACAGCCGCCCCCGCGTCCCCGGAGTTGGTCACGCTGACCTGTGTCCAGGGCGTGCCGGTGGTCACGCTACCCACTGTCACGGTGGCGGCCTCTCCCTTGGGGCCAGTCTCGCCCCTCTCCCCCTTTGGTCCGGTTTCTCCCTGCGGCCCTGTCTCGCCTTGTGGCCCCGTGAGCCCCTGCGGGCCGGTCTCGCCGATCTCTCCTTGATCCCCTTTTGGCCCTTGCGGGCCTGTGTCTCCCTTGTCTCCCTTATCTCCCTTGGGCCCCTGCACGCCTGTCTCGCCCTGGTCTCCTTTTGGCCCTTGCGCGCCGGTGTCTCCCTTGTCGCCCTTGTCTCCCTTGAGACCTTGCGGCCCCTGCGCGCCAATGTCTCCCTTGTCCCCTTTCAGACCCTGTGGAATGCCAAAGGAGAGCGTCACAGTACCGTCTTGCCCCACCGTCTTGGTCACGCTGGCGGCGCTTCCCGGCGACAAGGTGCTGCTTTGCACCCCCAAATTCTCAATGGCGGTGCGCGCGGCGTTTGCCTCTTCCGCCGCGCTGTCGGCTTGCGCGGCAGACCCCGACGCAGACTGCGCAGATTTTGTAGCCGCCGCTGCCTGCGCAGCGGCTGTCGCGGCAGATCCCGCCGACGACGACGCGCTGCCAGCCGCCGCCTGCTCAGAAGCCCTGGCTGCCGTGGCGCTGCCAGCCGCCTGCACAGCAGAGTTTTCCGCCGCCGACGCCGACGCCGCTGCCGCTGCCTCCGACGCCGCCGCCTCGTTCGCCGCGTCTCTGGCGTCCACAATGTCAGCCTTGATCTCCTCGATTTGCGTCTGAAGCTGCTCTGACAGCGTTGCCGACGGTTCGACCGGCAGGTTGTCGCTCTGCGGCAAAAGCGCCGGCAGCACCGTCATTTTTGCGCTGGCCGCCACCATCACGCGCTGCGCCGTATCCCCCGACGCCGCCGCCTGCGCGCCTCGAATGGTCAGCGTCATCTCGCCCGCCACTGCCAGCCCCTGCGATGGGATGGGTAACACATAGGTGTTGTCAGTCCCCTCCTTGATCAGATTTGTGGTCAGCAGCACGCAGGCCGAGTCCACCCCCGCCGCGTCAATGAAATAGACTTTTTTGGCAGTCCCGTCCCAGGTGCTGTCAAAGGTCAGCTCCAGCGTCACCGCGTGGTGGGCGCCCGCCGCCCCCGCCACCGTCGACGAGAGCTTGAGATACTCCCCGCACACCTGCCCCGTGACAACTCTGTTCATGCTCTTGTCCCTCCTTTGCAAAAACGGCGCGGCAGGGCGCGGGCTTATCTACCGCCCATGCACTGCCGCACCGCGTCACAGCTTTTGCTACGCCCTGTCCGCAATGCCCTCCATATAGCGTTCGGTCTCCTCACGCTGCCTGTCGGACTGCTCCAGCACAAGCGCAAACTTTCTTTTGATCCTCACGGGCATGCCGCGCTGAATGCGGCAGTTCTCCCCGTTGACGCTCACAAAGACGTCCTCTTGAAAGTCCTTGCCGCCCTTGAAGAGCTGCACCGACACATATTCCTCCAGCCACGGGTCTTTGACCGGCTTGTCCGCGGCCGCTCCGCTCTTGTTCTCCCGCTCGAGCGCGCCCTGTGCCGAAAGTTCCGCCAGCAGCTCGGCGCGAAGCGTCTCTTTGAGCATGGCGAGCGTCTTGTCGTCGATCACGGGGGAAACCGCTTGTTCCTTGGCGCTTTTGTTTTCCATATGCCCCTCCTTTTAGTTTGCCGGCGCGTCGGTCAGCGAAGAGCAGGTCTCGATGCGCACCATGTACTCCTCCACCAGTCGCACCGCCGTTTTCATGCCCTTCCAGCCGATGGTCGAACGCTGGTTTAACGGGTCGCTTGTGCCGCCGCTGCCGCGCGGCTTGAAGATGTGCTCCAGCCCGCCGCCCTCGATGCTGGTCACGCCATAGGCGTTGTCGCCCAGCACCAGCGTCACATAGACGTCGCGCCCCTTGGCCCCCGCCTCGCCGGGGTAGATCACGGCGTTGTCGGCCGCCGTCACTGCGGTGTCGAGCGTCAGGGTGGTGGTGGTGTTTGCCGTCACCGTGGCAAGGGTCTCTCCGATGAGCACCTTGCGCCCCACCAGCGCAGAGGCGGCCACGCTGCCCCCGTCAAAGGTCACGGTGGTCGTGCCCGTCGCCGCGCCGTTGACGGTCAGATTGCGCGCGTCTGTCGCCAGATTCTTTGCCTTGACAACCTTAGCCTCGGTGGTCTCGACAAAGCGCACCCCGGCAACCTTGCCGATCTCCCCCGAGTAGAGGTTCTCGGTGTCCACATACTGGTGGGGATATTTCCACTCGGGATCGCTGGTCAGGTCATAGGTGACGTCGGGGTGCACGATGGCCACAAAGCTCTCGCCAATGGGCTCGGCGTTCATGACCTTGAGCGCGCGCACGGCGCGCTTGATGGCGTCGACCGTCAGCGTGTCGTTGCCCGCCTGCTCGCCGCCCACGAGCTGGTGCCTGGCAAACTTTGCGCCCGCGCCATACTGCACGTTGGTGCCGCCTGCCAGCACCTCGCGGGTGATGGTGTCAAGCGAGCGGCCCGACTGCCCGCCGATCATCTTGGTGGTCTCGGTGATGATGGGGTCGATGGCCGTCAGTTCCAGCACGTCGGAGACCGGCACATAGCCGCCATACTGGTGCACCTGCGCCGTGATCGCGCTCACCGAAATCTTCTGTCCGTCGGGCGTCACGCTCTCCTCCAGCGGCGTGAGCAGCTTGGGAAGGGGCGCGAATTTGCGAAACTCAATGGTTTTGCCGCCCCCCTTGGGGATGTCCTTCTTCTGGCCGAACTGGTCGTGCACGAGCTTGGGCTCGGCCATTGCGATGAGGGTCTTTTCGTAAAAGGTCTTGTTTTCGACCGACAGCCCGGCGTCTGTCGTCACATTGGTGTTCAGGTCGAACAGCCTCAGGTTCAGGTCGACAGTTTTCCCTTGATCTGTTGCAAGTTCCATCGTATTCTCCTCTCTTTTTTCAGGTCAGTGTGATTTTCTCGCCGCGCATCACGCGTGAAATCAGCGCGTCGAGCTCTTTTTTGTCCATGTTTGCCACGTCGGTTTTGGTCTGCAAGGCGGCTCCCGCGCCGCCGCCCCCCTCCAAGGGCCGCGCGCCGCGCGCGCGAATGTTCTCGGTCACGGCCTTTTCTGTCTGCTGCTTGGCGGCCTGCGCCACGCCGCTTTTGATGTCCCCCAGGTGCGCCACCTCATAGGCCGTCTTCATCTGCACGCCCGATTTGAGCAGGGCCAAAAACTCTTCGTTTTGCACCTCCTTGTTGAGATCAAAGTCGGGATACTCCCCTTTGACCGACTGCGCCTGCTGCATCCACTGGGCATACTGCCGATCGGCCGCCTTCCGGTTCTGCTCAAGCTGCTGCTGCCGGCGCAGCGTCTCATTTTCGCGAATGGCCTTTTGATACTGCCGATAGGCCGCAACGTCCATACCCGCCTCTTCCGCCGCCTTTTCCAGCCACTGGTCGTCGGCGTCGAGCGCCCGCTCCAGCTTGTCAAGGTCGTCCACCTGATAGCGATCCATAAGCGCGCGCAAGATGGGCTCCTGCTTTGAGAGCTGCTTCTCGAGCGTCGCAACCCCTTGCGTATGCCTTGCCAGCTCCTGCTGCAAGGCCGCCTCAAAGTCGGCCTTGTACTCCCCTTGAATGAGCTGTGCAAACGCCTGTTTTTCCTGCTGTTCCTTTGCTTTCTCCTGTCCGCTTTCCCGCTCCCCGGGCGCCTTTGCCTCCTGCTCGGTTTGGGGCGCCGCATCGGTGGAGGGCGCCACGGCAGCTTCGCTCGAGGCCGCGCCGCCATCGTCAAACAGCGTGAGATCGAACCCGGCCTGTCCGGGCGTCAAGCTTTGAATTTCCTGCACAAAATCTCTCCTTTCTGCTCCTTGCTGTTATTGTATCGAACATGGCGCGCCCTGTCGTCAACGCTTAGGGCGCGTCATCCTCTCTAAAAAACGTCACATGCAGGGGATACGCTTTGGCAAGCTGGGAAAGCCCCTGCGCCGCCATCTCGAAGGCGCAGCTCACAAACGCGTCGCCCACGCAGGCGACGTCGGCGCGCCCGCTCTCAAGGCGCAGGCCCTCCACCGCCTCAACGTGCTCCCTTGCATGCAGCAGGTATTGCGCCAGCGCGCAGACAAGGGCGGAGGCCGCGGCGCACACGATGTCGCACCCCGGGTTGTACAAGGCGTGCCCGCGCAGCGTCAGCGTGTGACGCCTCCCCGTTTTTGTCATGGTCGCCTCAAGCATGGGTCACCTCCCCGGCGTCGCGCCCGAGGGCGCCATGTCCATGTCGGGCCGGGCTCTTTTTGCAAGCCGCTCCCCATAGGGCGTCATGGCGGCGGACTGCCCTGTTTGCGGCGCTGGCGCAGGGGTTGCCGGGGGAAGCGTATCAGCCGGCGGCGGCGCGCCCTGTGACGCCCCCATGTCCTTGCCGGTCAGCGTTTGAAGCAGCGCCGCCATCGAATCGAGCTGCGCCGCCATTTGTCTGTTGATCTGAAGCAGCGTCTGCCCCTCCAGCACGCGCTCGAGCACCTTGTCCTTGCCCTCAAACTCCATGAGCTCAAGCGCCGCGAGCGCCTCCTGCGCGCGATCCGGGCTGAAAAAGCCGCGCTCATACAGCTCTTTGGCCAGCTCGTTTTGGCTCATGCGCGAAAAGGGGTTTCTCTTTTGCGGCTTGACCTTGATGTCAAAGACCGGGCGGCGAACAAGCGGCGCGCCTGCGCCGTCCATCCCGATGGGCTGCTCTTTGATGGTTTGG
This sequence comes from uncultured Eubacteriales bacterium, assembly GCA_902474785.1. GTDB lineage: Bacteria > Bacillota > Clostridia > Oscillospirales > Feifaniaceae > Galloscillospira. Next base: position 6,775 of record CABRXB010000039.1, read on the forward strand.
TTGGAAAACTCGATGAAGTCGTATTCCCCCGGCGTCTGCCCCGTGATGCGAAAGCAGCGCGCCTCGTCGTAAAACTGCCGGATGAGCTCAATGCAGAGATAGATCACCTGGGAATAGGCGCGGTAGGAGGCCGAAATCATATCTCTCGAGGTCTTGTTGCCGGCCTCCTGCAAGGCGGCGATGGCGGCCGCCGCCGTCACGCCCGACGCCACCCCGCCCGACGAGACGTCGCGGTTGGACGAGGTCTCCTTGAGCTCTTCGACCTTGAGCTGAAGCACGTTCACATAGATGCTGTCCAGCGGCGTCACCTCGATGGGGCGCAGCCTTGAATCCTCGATGGCCCCCTCGACCTCCACAATGGGCTCGTTCCAGTCGAGAAACTGCTCTTTGTTGATGCCGGCCTGCGCAGAGGCGAAATAGCGCGGCTTGGTGGCCATGAGCGAGTTCTTGAGGATGTTTTGCGACAGCTTGTCGATGTAAAGCTGCGGGTCTTTGCACACCGCCACATAGCCAAAGCCCACCGGCGTCCCCTTTTCGGGGAACAGCGTGTCGAACACAACGGGATACTGCCCGTGCGCATACCAGCCCACCCCCTCATAGGCGGGGTCGTTTTCGCTGGCAAACAGCAGCGTCTCGTCCACAAACTTGGCATAGTGCAGCAGCGTTTTGCCGCCCGGCGCGCGCACCTTGTAGTACCAGTCCACCACAACCGCCTTGTCGTCCACAAACACATGGTCGTCGTAGATGTATTTGGCCACCGAAATGGAGCCGCCGCCCAGCTTGCCCTTGAGCACGGGGTATTCCCGCTCCAAAACATCTTGATCCTGCACGTCGGTGATGAAAAAATGGCGCGACTTTTGAATGTCCTGAACGCCCGGCTCCCAGAAGAGATTCAGCAGATCCAGCCGCCGGATGTCCACGTCTCCCAGGCTGTTTTCCAGGTCGTTGTTCCAAAAGGCCCCATAGGGCGCCGTGCCATGCTTGAGCTTTTCGATCCAGTTTTCGCTGTAGATGCTCTCATACTGGTTTCGCTCGAGCAGAACGGGAACAATGGAGGAGAGCGCCTTGGCGGCGGGCTGGTCGCTTCTCTCGCGCGGCAGAATGTTGGGCTCGGGATAGTTGTCCATCGCGTCGGCGTGCTTGTTTTGCAGCACGTTGAAGAGCCACGCGCTGGCGGGCTCGGGGTCTGGCTGCTCGCTCTTCTTGCGGACGACCTCCCAGTGGCGCAGCTTGTACCACTGCTCGTCCTCGATGACGCGCGATTCCAAATTGGCCTTGCCGTCCTTGTATTTTTTGAGCGTCTCGACCGCCTTTTTGATCTCCCGCTCCCCGATGGCTGGGTCGGGCCTCCCCAGGGCCTGCGCCGGCTCCCTTGGCGCGCGCGGCGCCGCCCCTGGCAACCCGTTTGGCGCGTCGGCGCGCTGCTTTTGAAAAAACATGGATTCACCCCGTTTTTCTTGATTTTGACTTGTTTTGCAATACATAATTTTGTGGTTTGCTTGACATAATACCTATAAATGCTTTATACTAATGGAGAAAGGAGGCGTGAAATATGTCACAGGCTATGGTGAACTTTCGCATGGATGAAGACCTCAAAAAGAACATGGAGCGAACCTGCGCAGAGATGGGCATGAGCATGTCCACCGCCTTCACTATTTTTGCAAAACGCGTGGTGCGCGACAGCAAAATTCCCTTTGAGGTGTCGGCCGATCCCTTCACCTCTGAGGTCAACATGGCGCACCTCGAAGCGAT
>CABRXB010000040.1 GCA_902474785.1 uncultured Eubacteriales bacterium
TCTCACCCCCGGCATGGAGCTCGACCTTGTCATCGAGGCGGCCGACCCCGCCTGGAACAATGTGACCCAGGCGGTCGGCGGCGGCGATCTGCTGCTGCAAGACGGCGCGCTGTGCTCCACGTTTGACAGCGCCATCGCCGGCGCAAACCCCCGCACCGCGGTCGGCATCAAGGCAAACGGCGATGTGGTGCTCTACACGCTCGACGGCCGGCGCAGCGGCTACTCGACCGGGGCAACGCTGGCGGGGCTGGCGCTTGAAATGCAGGCGCTCGGCTGCGTCGACGCCATCAATCTTGACGGCGGCGGCTCCACCGGCCTTCTGGCGCGCACGCCGGGAGAGACTTACCCCACGCTCATGACCAGGCCGTCCGACGGCAGCCTGCGCACCGTGGCAAACGCCATTTTGCTGTGCTCCAACCTGCCCGCCACCGGCGAGGCGCAGATGTTGCACCCGGTGCCCTACGGCGCCGTGGCGCTGGTCGGCTCCTCCATCGAGGTCTCGGCCGTGGCCACCGACGAGGGGTATCACCCGGCCTCCACGCCTTCATCCATCTCGCTCTCGCTGCTCGATGAGACGGCGCAGGACGGCTACCTGCGCCTGCCCGACACCGCGGGCGAATACGACGTGCAAGCCCGCTCAGGCTCCATCTCCGGCAGCGCGCCCATCACCGTCATCGACACGCCCGACAGCCTCTTTGTCGCACGCGAAGGGGGCGACGCGCTGACCGCGCTGACCCTCTCCGAAGGCGAGGCCGTTCCCCTTTCGGTCTCGGCCCTGTGGCATCGGCAGGAGGGGCTGCTCTCGACCGACGCGCTGACCTTTGAGGTGCGCGGCGCGGCGGCCACCGTCGACGAGCAGGGACTTTTGACCGCCTCCCTGTCCTCCGGCACCACCGGCACGCTGCTGGTGACGGCGGGCGAGCTGACGGCCTCCATCCCCCTGTCGACAGGCAAGGCCCCCTACTCTGTTGAGACCTTTGAGGCCGACGGCGCACCGTGGACCGCCGCCGCCACTGTGACGCGCACCACCGTGCGCGACGAGGTGCGCTATGGTCTGTCCGCGCTTCGCGTCGACTACGATCTGACCACCCTGCCGCCGGTTGAAGAAGAAGCGCAGCAGGCCGCCGCCTCCTTTACCATGACGCCCGCCACGCCGTATGCGCTGCAGGACGCTCCCACCAGCCTGCGTCTGTGGCTGAGCGGCGACGCTGCCACTCTGACGCTGCACACCAATGCCGGCGATGTGTCGCTCGACTACCCCGGCAGCAGCGCCTATGAGCCGCATGTGGCGGTACTGCCCGCCGGCGCCTCCTCGCTGACCGGCATCACCGTGACCCCGGCGCAGCCGACTGGACGGCTCCTGATCGACCAGATCACGGCCGGCTACGACGCAAACCAGCCCGACACCGCCTCCCCCGTGGTGACGGCCATGACCGCCGAGCAACAGCTCGACGAGCAGGGCAACGCCACAGGGCTGCTCACCTTCTCGGCCACCGCCTCCACAGCGGCGGGCGCGCCGGTGGAGCAGGTGACCCTGACGCTCGACGGCGTGAGCCAGCAGCTTTCCTACGACGTCGACACCATGACCGCCAGCGCCACCATCGAATCCCCCGGCGCAGGCGAGCACCGTCTGACGCTGGTGGCGCAGGATGCAAACGGCAACCTGGCGCGCGGCACCATCACGCTGCCCGGCGAACAGCTTCCAAACGCCTTTGCCGATCTGGAGGGCCACTGGGCGATGGACAGCGTTGCCTACGTCACGGCGCGCGGCCTCTTCTCGGGCGAAACCGAGGACGACGGGATGACCTATTTCCGGCCCGATCGCAGCCTGTCGCGCGCGGAGATTGCCGCCGTTTTGGTGCGGTTGCTCGGCGTTGACCCTGCCGACTACGCCGACGTGTCCCTCCCCTTTGAAGATGCCGACGCACTGCCCACATGGTCGATCCCCTATGTCAGGGCCGTCTATGCGCTGGGGCTTGTCAACGGGCGCGCCACGGGGACGGGCGCGGTCTACGCTGCAAACGACCCCATCACCCGCGCGGAGCTCATGACCATCCTGGCCAAGACGCTGCCCAAGGGCTATGCCGCAGGCCCGCTGCCCTTTGCGGACGCCGACGCGGTGCCCGCCTGGGCGAGCGACGCCGTGTCGGTGCTGACCGGCCTTGGGCTGCTCGGCGGGTATGAGGACGGCACCATCCAGCCAAACGGCGCGATCAAGCGAAGCGAAGCCGCCAAGGTTCTGGCCGGCCTCTATTGAGGCGCAGGCTCCGGCGAGCTGCTCTCATCTCCCCTTACACTTCGTGATTTGCGAAAAGGGACGGCGCAGATTTTTGCGCCGTCCCTTTTTTCCCTTGACCCACCCTTGGTTTCGAGGAGAGGGCAATTGCTTGATCGACCAGAGGCCGAGCGCCGTCCCTTTGCCCATGTTCCCAAAGCGCATCTCTCTGACTTTATTGCCGCCAGCTCTACACAAGACGTCTTCTGTGATGCCGAATTTTCATTTTTTGTGTCCTTTTTCGCCAATCCTGTCGCCCCTATTGACAGACCCGCATGGACATTTTAAGATAGAGTTGCACTGGTGAAAGGGACCGCCCCTCCCGTGCGGTCTGCACGGGAGGGGCGCACAGCTTGGCCACACAGCGTTGAGCGGGCGCGCCGCCTCAGACATAACGCAAACGATCCGACGCGTCTGCTCTCTTTTTCAGATAAAAGCGGCAGATGCGCCCCACGCAACAAAACTTTCATTCGAGGTAAAAAAGATTGGAACGTCAAATTGGAAAACCAGCCCGCAGCACACTCTTAAAGCTTGGCATCGCCATCTTCCTGTTGTATCTCGCCATCCACTACTGGGACGCCTTCATCAACATCCTGGTCAAAGTGTACCACGCGGCAGGCCCGCTGTTGTGGGGCCTCATCTTGGCCTATCTGATCAACATCTTGATGACTTTCTATGAAAGACACTACTTCAACAAACAGGCGCAAAAACCCATCGTGCAAAAGAGCAGACGTCCTGTGTGTCTGCTGCTTGCGCTGTTCACGCTGCTTGGCATCGTGGCGGTCATCATCTCTCTGGTCCTCCCGGAGCTCATTGCCGCCGTCCATCTGCTCATCACCAAGGCGCAGCAGGCGATTGACAATCTGACGCAAAACACCGCGCTGATGGGCTTTTTGCCCGAGGAGATCATCGCCTTTTTGAACGCTGTGGACTGGGAGAGCCGCCTCTCCCAGATCATCACCTTTGTCACCGAAAGCCTTGGCGCCACCGTCAGCCTTGCAGCGGACACGGTGTTTTCCGTCGCGTCGAGCATGGTCACGTTTGTCATCGCCGTCATCTTCTCGCTTTACGTTCTGTTCAGCAAGGAAAAGCTGCAGCACCAGTGTCAGCGTCTCATGAAGCAGTATCTCAAACCCGCCTGGAACGACAACGTCTCCCATGTGATGCATGTGGCAAACGACAGCTTTCACCGCTATATTGTCGGTCAATGTCTGGAGGCCGCCATTTTGGGCGGACTGTGCACCGCAGGGATGCTGCTGCTCAAGCTGCCCTACGCGCCGATGATCGGCGCGCTGATCGGCGTGACGGCCCTCATCCCCGTGGCCGGCGCCTATATCGGGGCCATTGTGGGTGCCTTTTTGATTTTGACCATCTCCCCCGTCAAGGCGCTCATCTTCATCATATTTTTGGTCTTGCTGCAACAGTTTGAGGGCAATGTCATCTATCCCAAAGTGGTGGGCTCCTCCATCGGTCTGCCCGCCATCTGGGTGCTGGCCGCCATCACCGTGGGCGGCGGCCTGTCGGGAATCGTGGGAATGCTGGTCGGCGTGCCCATCACCTCCATCGCCTACCGTCTTCTTCATGAGGATTTGCTCAAAAGAGAGCGCCATGCTGTAAGCCCCTCAGAGGAGGAGGCGACGAGCTGACCCCTCTCATCCGCCTTGCCAGGTACAAAACCCTGCGCTATCTGGCGCATGAACGTGTGGAAAATTGACCGATTTCGCAACCACAGGTCATATCATCAACCACTTTTGGAAGTCCGCCCGATGGTCTCGCGCACGACAGCCAAAACGCCCGATCCGCCGCTTTCTTGCGCAGATCGAAAACTCCGCTTTCAAAAGCACCAACCTTGCCCTCTTAGAAAGCAGCTCAAAACCAGCTTTTGCCATTTGCACAACGCATGCGCAATCATCCCGAGCCCCGATATAAGCGGTCGGGGCGGTTTCGAGCGCTCACAACAGACTGCAAAAAACCGGAGCCCCTGTAAACAGAGGGCCCCGGTTTTGTTCTTTGATCTGTCAATGGGCGTTGTCTTGTGCCTTTCCACCCGCTCTTTGCCCAATGCGGCAAGCCCTGCTTTGGCCAGAGGCCGCACGCGTACGGTTTCACGCGCTCATATATTCCGCCTCCAGAGCGCTCTCCTCGGCGAGAGGCTGTTTTTCCGGGGCCGGCTCGGAATGCGCATCCTGCGGCGGCTCTTCCCAGCGCGACTTGACCGAGCTGAAGAGCAGCTCGATTCCCAAAATGACAATGTGCATCGTGATCTTCTCCGCATGGTGAAAGAGAAGCAACATGCCCAGTGCGATTTGAAACGCGGCCTCTGCCAGCAAAAAGGCCCATTTGTCCTTTCTAGTAAAGTTGTAAATGGCGTGGTTGAGGATGCGTGTCCCCTTAAAAACGCCAAACAGCCCCCAGGTGCAGCCGATCATGGTCAGGGCATGGTGCCGCATCAACAGTGTGGCGACCCCCAGAACAATGAGCACCATGGCGATGGCGGTCTCCATGGTTTCAAGTTTTTTGTGCTCCTGCTCCCGCAGTGCAGAGGGCAGACGCAAAATCCCCGTCAACAGCATCACGCAGCCCAACCCTTCCGGAAGGCTTCGCGTCAGATGTTCCGGAAATATGATGCAGATCACGCCAGCCAGAGGCAACAGCACATCTTTGAGCGCCTCCAGCTTGCGCAGGCCCGGCACGATGTGTCTCATAAAATCCCCTCCCTTGGCTCAAATTCTATATTATGATACATTGTATCACATGTATTCTTTTTTGTGCAATAAAATTCCTCGCTGTTTTGAGCACTTTTTCCAAAAATTCAGTGGAGGGACGCTGGTTTTTTGCAAAATAGAGAAAAAGGCTGAGGGCGAACATTTCGCCCTCAGCCCTTTTTGATGTGTCCTAGCGGTATCACGGCTGATGACAGGCATCTGCCGCCTTCCCTTTGCTTCGCTTTGAAAACAGGACGGCAGTTTAGCTCTGCCGCTCCCGCTCTTCGAGATAGTCGATCACGCGCTTGAGCGTGATATGGAGAAAAATCAAGACAACCGTGACCGAAGTCTTGAGCCAAGCCATCATTGTGGCATAGTCCCTTTGTCCGTGTTGCGCATAGCTGGCGATTTTCCAAAACCCCGCCACGGAGATTACCAGCATGACAACGATGACAAGGGCCAAAAACCGTTTCCACTCTTTGAGCGCCTTCATTTTGAGTTCCGGCATGGTTTCCTCCTTGCTTATCTTCTTTTTGGATGTGCGGCCGGCTGACGCCTGCGCCCATCCCTTGGAGGTGCGCAGACAGGCGACCTGGATCCTGACGATGGAGCCGATCCCATATCAGCCAGCCTGTATTTGTCAAATCTTGCTACAGGCTCTGCAAGTTGGTTTTGACTTAAGGGCGCCAGATGACGCCGACGCTGTCGAGCGCAATTTTTTGATATTCGAAGCCGATGGCGGTTCTCCCGCCGTCTGGATGCTGTTCCCACGAACTGCATTGCACGCCTGATTTCCAGCCGAGCTCTCCATGCCCGCCGCCCGGCTTCGCCCCCGCCCGACATTGGCTGCGGCGTAACGGGCGGTCAAGGCGTGCGCCTCCCCTTTTTCCGGCGTGCAAAGGGCGCTCGGGCGTCAGGTACCGTAGCGGTTGACGGGTTGGCGCTTGTGGTGGCTTCTGTTGTGATAGCGGGCGATGATGGCGTCGGCCTCGGGGTCGCCGCAGCTCCCATTCTCCATCACTGCGTCGACCTGTGCATAGGTCACACCCATGTCGGCCTCGTCGGTCTGGCCCTCAAACAGTCCGGCCGAAGGCGCCTTTTTGACGATGTTGGCCGGCGCGTTGAGATAGGTGAGAAACTCATAGATCTCCGTGACCGTGAGATCGGCGATCGGGTTGAAGTCATAGGCCCCGTCGCCCCACTTGGTGAAGTAGCCCATATAGTACTCGCTCTTGTTTCCCGTCCCCGCAACCAGGTACCCTTTGCTCTGCGCAATGGCGTAAAGCGTTGTCATGCGAAGGCGCGGGGCGATGTTGGACGAGGCCTCGGGCGTCACATCGAGTTCTTTTTCAATGCCCTCTGTGACGGCGGCCTTGGCCTGCGTCAGATCCACGACGATGTTTTCGATGCCAAACTGCTCCGCCAGCGTGGTGGCGTCGTCAAGATCCTCCCCAAAGTTGCGCTTTGACTGGCAGGGCATGCACACCGCCAGCACCTTATCGGTGGCCTTTTGGCAGAGTATGCCCACCAAAGCCGAATCCTTGCCGCCCGAGTTTCCAAAGACAATGCCCCTGGCCCCCGCGCGCTCAAGCAGCTCTTGAATATAGGCCACGCGTTCGCGCAGCTCTCTTTCATAATCTCGTTTCATCGGTCATGCTCCTCCTTTGCCTGTCGGCATTGTTTTGATTTTGCGCAAAGACGCCAAGTCTGATTTGCCATCGTTTTTCCTGTTTAAAAGTCAAGGCTGCCATGAATCGGCGACAGGCGCTTTGCTTTCAACCAGTTTCATGGGATTTGCAGCATTCCCCTTGATTTTTGCCCTTTATCTAGCGCAAAAACCCATGTCCACCATTTTTGCCCCACTGACGATTGGATTTTCATCCTTCGCGGCGCGTCTTTAGCTCCGCCTCGTCGAGCAGCCGCTGCTTGGCCTGCCACAGCTTCAAAGAGAGGTCGACATAGTAGTGGTGGGGGTTTTCAAATCGCGTCACCTCATCCCAAAGGGTGTTCTGCTGCGCTGCGCAATGGTCTCTGATCTGCTGCACAGCGGGCAGGTCGTAGACAAGCCGGCCCTTGTCGAACACCTGCACCATCAGCTCTTTGGCCACATAGTTTTCCACCCATTTGCGCTTCCAGGTGAAGTTGGGGTCAAACAGCAAATAGGGCTTGCTGTCGTCAATGGTCTCGTCGAAGACGCAAAGGACATCGGCGATGGCCTTTCCATTTTCTCTGTCAAACAGGCGGTAGGGGCGCTTGAAATGGGGCGTTGTGATCTTGGTCACATTTTCGCTGACCTTGATCTTGGGCACCACCTGTCCATCCTTTTCGAGCGCCACCAGCTTGTAGACCCCGCCCAGCACGGGGTCGTTTTTGGAGGTGATGAGCCGCTCGCCCACGCCGAAGCTGTCCACTCTGGCGCCCTGCAGGATGGTGTCTCTGATGATATATTCGTCCAGCGAATTGGAGGCTGTGATTTTGCAGTCGGGAAAGCCCGCCTCGTCGAGCATTTTTCTGGCCTGCTTGCTCAGGTAGGCGATGTCGCCCGAGTCGATGCGGATGCCGGCGGGACGATGGCCGCGCGGCAGCACCTCCTCGTTGAAAATGCGAATGGCGTTTGGAACGCCGCTTCGCAGCACGTTGTAGGTGTCGACCAACAGCACTGTCGAGGAGGGATACTCCCTGGCATAGGCGCGAAAGGCGTCGAGCTCGCTGTCAAACATCTGCACCCAGGCGTGGGACATGGTGCCCAGCGCCGGCACGCCATAGAGCCGGTCGGTGATGGTGCAGGCGGTGCCGATGCAACCCGCGATATAGGCGGCGCGGGCGCCCAGCACCGCGCCGGCATAGCCCTGCGCGCGGCGCGAGCCGAACTCCATCACGGCGCGGCCGTCGGCAGCGCGCACGATGCGGCTGGCCTTGGTTGCCACAAGCGTCTGATGGTTGATGGTGAGCAGCAGCATGGTCTCAAGCAGGTGGGTCTGCACGGCGGGGCCGCGCACCGTCACCAGCGGCTCGTTGGGAAAAACCGGCGTTCCTTCAGGCACGGCCCAGACGTCACAGCAAAAGTGAAAATCCCGCAGATACTGCAAAAACCCCTCTGAAAACTGCCCCTTGCCGCGCAAAAAGGCGATGTCCTCCTCGGTGAAGCTCAGGTTTGAGAGGTATTCCACCGCCTGCTCCAGCCCGGCGGCGATGGCATAGCCGCCGCCGTCGGGCAGCTCTCTGAAATACAGATCGAAATAGGTGA
>CABRXB010000041.1 GCA_902474785.1 uncultured Eubacteriales bacterium
TGGGAAAACAGTCTTGACTTCCCCAGCTGTTTCGGGTATAATAAACGGAGTTGTAAAGTAAAATGCTTTACAGAAAAGGGAGGGTTGACAATGCACGAAAAAAATCTGGAGGTCGCCTATCTGCTCGATTACTATGGCGGAATGCTGACCGACAAGCAGCGTGAGGTTGTCGACCTGTACTACAATGAGGATTTGTCGCTAGCTGAGATTTCAGAGCACGCCGGCATCACCCGTCAGGGCGTGCGCGACAGCATCAAGCGCGGCGAAGCCCAGCTTCTTGAGATGGAGCAGCGGCTTGGCCTTATGGCGCGCATTCGCTCTTTGGAGGAGGCGCTCGAGGAGATCGCCTCTCTCTCGGAGGAACTTGAGCGATATGCCGCCGACAACGTCTATGTCAGGCCTCTTGCCGAACTGACCCGGCGCGTTCGGGAGGCCGCCCGTCTCACAGACGGAAAATTGGAATAAAGGGGGCCGTTTCATGGCTTTTGAATCCCTGTCGGAGCGCCTGTCGGCCGCCTTCAAACGGCTGCGGGGCAAGGGAAAGCTGACCGAGGCCGACGTCAAGGAGGCCATGCGCGAGGTGCGCCTTGTGCTGCTTGGAGCCGATGTCAACATCAAGGTGGTCAAGGCGTTTGTGGCGGCCGTCACCGAGCGAGCCATGGGCGCCGAGGTGCTCGAGAGCCTCACGCCTGCGCAGCAGGTCATCAAGATTGTCAACGAAGAACTCATCGCCCTCATGGGGGGCGAGAGCGTCAAACTCAAGATCGCCTCGGCGCCGCCCACCGTCGTCATGATGGTGGGGCTTCAGGGCTCGGGAAAGACCACCAACACCGCAAAGCTGGCGGGGCTGTATGCCAAGCAGCAGGGCAAGCGTCCGCTGCTGGCCGCCTGCGACGTCTATCGTCCCGCCGCTGTCGACCAGCTCAAGGTGGTCGGCGAGGGCGTGGGCGTCCCGGTCTACGCCGAGCCCGGCAACACCGACGTGGTGCAAATCGCGCAAAACGCCGTCGCCCACGCGAAAAAACACGGCAACGACATGGTGTTTTTGGATACCGCCGGCCGCCTGCATGTGGATGAGGCGCTCATGGACGAGCTGCGCCGCCTGAAGGAAGCCGTGGCCCCCACCGAGATTTTGCTGGTGGTCGATGCCATGACGGGGCAGGACGCCGTCAACGTGGCAAAGAGTTTCGACGAACTGCTCGACATCACGGGCGTTGTCATGACCAAGATGGACGGTGACACGCGCGGCGGCGCGGCGCTCTCGGTCAAACATGTCACGGGGAAGCCCATTAAGTTTGTGGGCATGGGGGAAAAGCTTGGCGACATCGAGTTTTTCCACCCCGACCGCATGGCCTCGCGCATTTTGGGGATGGGCGACATGCTCACCTTCATCGAAAAGGCGCAGCAGACCTTCGACGAGAAAAAGGCGCAGGAGATGGAGCAAAAGCTGCGCCAGCAGAAGTTTGATCTAAACGACTTTTTGGATCAGATGCAGCAGATGAAGCAGATGGGCGGCGTGGAGCAGCTTGCCTCCATGATGCCGGGTGTCAACGCCTCGGCGCTCAAAGACGCCGAGTTTGACGAAAAGGCGCTTGCGCGCGTGGAGGCCATCATCACCTCCATGACGCCAAAGGAGCGCGCCCACCCCGAACTGCTCAACGCCAGCCGCAAGCGCCGCGTTGCGGCGGGAGCCGGCGTCAAGGTCGAGGATGTCAACAAGGTGCTGCGTCAGTTCGAGCAGATTGTGACGCTGACAAAACAGCTCGGCGGCATGACAAAGGGCGGCAAACGCCGCGGCCCCATTCGCTTTCCTTTTTGAGGTTGTATACTAAATGCACTCCATTTTTAGTATAAATGAAAATTTTATTTTTGAGGTGGAACAACAATGGCAGTAAAAATCAGACTGCGCCGCATGGGCGCCAAAAAAGCCCCCTTCTACAGGGTTGTCGTGGCAGATTCCCGCTATCCCAGAGACGGTCGCTTCATCGAGGAGCTGGGCACCTACAACCCCCTGACAAGCCCCAGTGAGTTCAAGGTCGACGCCGAGAAGGTTCAGGCCTGGATTCGCAACGGCGCCCAGCCGACCGACACCGTGAAATCGCTGCTCAAGAAGAACGGCATCATCTAAGGAAGCGTGACGCAACTTCGCGTTACTTGTGGAGGAACCCGCATGTTACAGGAACTCTTAACTTGCCTGGCCAAGAATCTGGTCAATGACCCCGACGCAGTTTCAGTCACCGTCTCGACCAAAGAGGATGGAACGGTGCTGTATGAGCTGCGCGTGGCACAGGGCGAGATGGGACGCGTCATCGGAAAACAGGGCCGCATCGCAAAGGCGATCCGCTCTGTCATGAAGGCCGCCGCCACCAAGGCCGGTGAAAAAATCCAGGTGGACATTGTTGGATAGAAAGCAAAAAGCGATGCAGCTGACAGAGGGCTTGTCTTTGACGCCCTTGTTTGATGCATCGCTTGCCTTAAACGGATGACATGGACGCGTGAAGCGATTGACAACCGGTAAAAACTTCGCGCAAAGAGGAGCACTATGACACTTCTTGAAACCGGAAAGATTGTGACGACCCACGGCGTGCGCGGAGAGGTGCGCGCCGAAGCCTGGAGCGATTCCCTTGAGGATTTGCTCGACTACCCCGTGTTTTACACAAAGGATGGTCGCATTCTCGAAGTGGAGCGCAGCCGGGTGCACCGCGGGGCTGTCAATCTCAAATTCAAAGGGTATGACGACATCGACAGTGCCATGGCGCTCATCGGCGCCATGCTGTATATCGACAAGGATGCCGTTTCACTGCCCGAGGGAACCTATTTTGTGCGCGACCTGCTGGGCATGCGCGTGCTCGATCAGAAGACGGGCGCGTGCTATGGCGAAATTGTGCAAGTCCAGCCCACTGGCGCCAACGATGTGTACCACATTGCGGCGCCCGACGGCAAGCTTTTGCTCGTGCCCGCCATCCCGCAGGTGGTGCAAAGTGTGGATGTGGAACAAAAGACCATGACCATCACGCCGCTGGAGGGGCTTTTCGACCTATGACCTTTATTGTGTTGACGCTCTTTCCCGAGCTGTGCGCCGCGGTGCTCGGAGAGAGCATTTTGGGGCGCGCCGCCGACAAGGGCGCGCTGCACACCGACATTCGCGGCATCCGCCAATATTCCACCGACCGTCATCGGCGGGTGGACGACTATCCCTTTGGCGGGGGCGGCGGCATGCTGATGACGCCGCAGCCGCTCAAGGCCGCGGTCGATGCGGTGATAAGAGACTATGGGAAAAAGCCGCACACCATCTACCTCTCCCCCAAAGGGCGGGTCTTCAACCAGAGCATCGCAAAGGAGCTGCTGGCCTATGACAGCCTGCTCTTTTTGTGCGGCCACTATGAGGGGGTCGACCAGCGCGCGCTTGACCTGCTGGTGGATGAAGAGCTCTCCATCGGCGACTTTGTGCTCACGGGCGGCGAGCTGCCCGCCCTTTGCATGATCGACGCCGTGGCGCGCATGGTGCCCGGCGTACTTGCAGGGGAGGAGAGCTATCAAAACGAATCCATCTACTCGGGGCTTTTGGAATATCCCCAGTATACAAGGCCCGCCGTGTTTGAGGGAATGGAAGTGCCGACGGTGCTGCGCAATGGAAACCACGGCGAAATTGCAAAATGGCAGCGTGAACAGTCTCTGCTTGTCACGGCGCAGCGCCGCCCCGATCTGTTGCGCACGGCGCCGCTGACCCAGCAGGACATCGACCTTCTCAGGGAGCGCGGCCTTTGGCCGAGCGGGGAGCAGGCGCAAACGAAGTTCTGATAAAAAGAGGTGCGATTGGGGCTGGCGGCATCTGTGGACAAGCTGTCCTTTTGCACCTTTTTCACCATGTCCAAAACCAGCGCGCCTGGTTTGACATGCGTGTTGTAAACAATGCAGCGTATTGTACATAGAAAGGAGGACTGCGCCATGGAAGGGGAACGAAAGAAAATGTCGTCGGGCGGTGTGTCGGGAATTTTGGCGCTCATCCGCGACAGCTTTTTCTTCCGCCTGTCGGCGGCCATGGGAAGCGCCATCTACAAAAGCGCGATGAACAGCTTTTTTGTGCGGTGGCTGTCGAAGGCCAGCGCCCTTCCCAAAGACGGGCTGTTTCGCGAACTGCTTTTGGTGCGCCCGGCGGCGGCTCTGAAAAAAATTCGACTGGGTTTTGCCGCGCAGGTGGAAAACAGCCTGTTCACACGATTGTGGTTTGGCTTTGTCAGGCGGCTTTTGGCGCTTGACATGGTGTCGTGGGGCGGGGGGATTTTGGCCTTCGGCATCACGCTGTTGGGCGTCACCGGAATCCGGGTGATGCAAGGACAGATCGAGAGCTTTCTCGGCGTCCAGGCGGCGCTTGCGGCGGCCTCGGTTTTGGCCGGGTTTTTGTGCGCCACCTGCAGGGAGCCGCTCGGGGAAATGTTGCTCGACAGCGGCATCCTCAGCCGCGTGCTGGTGGATTTTGTGGGTGTGCGCAAGGTGTCGCTGGCGGTTGACAAGGCAGAACACAGCCTGGTCATTCCGGTGGCGGCGGGCATCCTGCTCGGGCTTTTCACCTTGAAATTTCGCATTCTGTATCTGTTTTTGGGCGTGGCGGCTCTGATCGGTGCGGCGCTCATCCTGTGCGTTCCTGAGACGGGGCTCGTGCTCATTTTGCTGGCGCTGCCCTTTCTGCCGACCATGCTGCTGGCGGCCGCCTGCCTGTATGTCGACATGGCCTTTTTGTTCAAACTGCTGCGCTGCAAACGCGTGTTGCGGCTTGAGGCGGTGGACCTTGGCGTCGCAGCTTTTGGCGCTGTGCTGCTGCTGCTCGGGGGATTGACCTCGCTTCGCCCGGCCGACAGCATGCGCCAGGTGGCGATCTATGGGGTATTTATCCTGACCTATTTCATCGCGGCCAACAGCATCCGAAGCCGGGAGATGGCGCAAAAGGCCGTGTTTTCTCTGATGCTCTCGCTTTTTGTGGCCTCGGCCCTTGGTATCTACCAGAATTTTGCAGGGCTTGAGAGCACGGCGAGCTGGATTGACAGCAAGATGTTTGCCGAGATCGGCGCGCGCATCGTGGGGCCCTTTGACAACCCCAATGTCTTTGGCGAGTACCTCATCATGCTGCTGCCGCTCTCCATTTCGCTGATTTTGGCGCGGCGCGGCGCGCAGAGGCTGGCGGGCCTGGTGGTCACGCTGGCAGCGGGCACGGCCCTCATCTACACCTGGTCGCGCGGAGCGTGGCTTGGCGCCATGGCGTCGATTGCGCTGCTCTTTGTGCTCTACCACGCAGTCTTTTTGCGCCTGGTGCTGCCGGCCCTCATCGCGCTGCCCTTTGTCGCGGCCATGCTGCCGGCCTCCATTGTCAACCGTCTGGCCAGCATCGGCAATCTGGCCGATACGTCGACGGCCTACCGCGTCTCGATCTGGACGGCCTCGGTTCGCTTGTTGAAGGACGTGTTTGGCTCTGGCATCGGGACGGGCTCCACCGCTTTTTCAGCGGTCTACCCCGCCTATGCGCTGGGGGGCGCCGCCTTTGCGCTGCATGCGCACAACCTGTATTTGCAGCTCTTTGTGGAGCTTGGCGTTGTGGGCATCGTGACCTTTTTTGTCATGCTGTTTCTGTTTTTCCGCAGCGTCTTTTCCAGCTACCGCACCCTGACCGACAGGGTGCAGGCCACCACCATCCTGGCCATGGGGCTGGGCGTTTTGGCGCTGCTGGTGCAGGGATTGACCGACAATGTCTGGTACAACTACAGGATCGTGCTGCTCTTCTGGCTTCTCATGGGGCTGGTCGTTGGCATGGGGCGCGATGACGGGCTCTCCGACGTGAGAAGGAAACGCGAGGACATCCATGAAAATACTTGAGATTCTCAGCGACACCAACCGCGGGGGCGCGGGGGTGTACCTGGAAAACTACATTGCGCATGCCGCGCCCGACATGGAGATTTTGGTGGCGCTGCCCGAGGGAGCGGCCATGGCCGACCGGCTGAAGGCGGCCGGCGCGCAGGTTGTGGAGTGCGCCTTGCAGGGCGACCGCTCCTATGACAAAAGAGATGTAGAGACCCTGCGCGTCTGCATCGAGACCTTTTCTCCCGACCTTGTGCACACGCACGGCAGCCTTTCGGGGCGCATTGCGGCGCGGCGCGCCGGCCGCTGCAAAACGGTGTACACCAAACACACGCTCAGCGAGCCGCGCAAGGGGTTAAAAGGGCGTGTGGCCGCAATGATGGACGACCGTCTGACCGATGCGGTCATCGCCGTCTCCAACGCCGCGCGGGAAAACCTGCTGGAAGACGGCGTCAAACACGAGAAGATCCATCGGATCTACAACGGGATCACGGGTTTTGCCCCGGCGGATGTCGCGCAAAAGTGCGCGGCGCGCAGGGCGCTCGGCCTTTCGCCCGAGAGCGTTGTGGCGGCTTGCGTGGCGCGATTGGAACCTGTGAAAAACCACGAGATGCTGCTGGCGGCCTTCTCAATGGCAGCAGTGCAAAACCCTTTTTTGACTCTGCTGTTGTGCGGCGACGGGTCGCTGCGGCGACAACTGGAAGCGCAGGCCGCCGCGTTGCCGGGGGGAGATCGCATCATCTTTTTGGGAGAGCGCGAGAGCGTGGCGCAGATCTATGCCGCCGCCGACCTCTTTGTGCTGACCTCCCACAGTGAGAATTTGCCGCTGACGGTGCTGGAGGCCATGTCCGCGGGGCTTCCAAGCCTGCTGACCAACGTGGGCGGCATGGCGGAGGTGGCGGGCGAGGACAAAACAGCCCTCTTCACAGCGCCTGAAAAAAAAGAGCGTACGGCGCGCGCGCTGCTTGAGCTCGCGGGCGATCAGACGCTGCGCGACCGTCTTGGAAAAGCGGCCAGGCAGCGTTTTGAAGAACAGTTTACGGCGCAGGTCTTTGCGCGACAAACAGACAGTCTTTACAGAAAGCTGGTGACAGGTTGTGAATAGAACAAATCGCCGCAGGCGCGGCGTCAACTTTTTCGATCTCTTTGTGCTGCTGCTGGTGGTGGCGGTGGGGCTGCTCGCCGCCTACTTCATCAAGGGGACCAAAGTGCTGCCCACGGGCGGCAACAAACCCATCGAAGTGACCTACCGCGTGGAGATTGAAAATGTCAGCGAGCAGGTGCGCGATTCGGCCAAAGTCGGCGTTTCGGTGCGCGACGGCGTGCGCAAGTCGGCGCTTGGCAAGGTCACCGACGTGTCGTCTTCGGCCTTTTTCCAGATGAAGGGCGACGCGCAGACCGGCGAGGTCAGACGCTCGGAGGTGGAGGGACGCTATAATGTCACCGTCACCTGTACGGCGCAAGGCGAGCTGCGCGGCGACCGGGTGGTCATCAATGAGTTCACAATGGGCGTGGGCACACAGGTGGCTTTGCAGTCGGCCGGCATCTCGGGCACGGGATATTGCGTGGCGCTCAACTATGTTGAGCTCGGACAGTGAGGAGGGAGCATATGGGAAAGAGAAATCAGGAAAAAAGAGGCAAGCTGTTTGGCGTGCTCAACATCCTCGACCTCATCATCTTGGTCTTCCTCCTGTCGCTGGCGGCAGCCCTTGCTCTGCGCGGCGATGTGAAGGACGCCCTTGGGAACACGGCCGACGATGTGACGGTCGACTACTCCATTCGCATAGAGCCGGTGCGCGTCATGACCTACATGGCGGTGGAGGAGGGCGACCCGCTCTTCGACAATGAGACGGGAAACCGGATCGGCACCGTCACCAAGGTTACGGCCAGCCCCTATATGAGAGAGGTGACGCTGCTCGACGGCTCGGTTGTGACCAGCCCCGACCCCGAGTATCTCACGGTCATTGTCTTTGCGCAGGGCACGGGCAAAAACAGCGACCTCGGCGTGATGCTGGGCGGGTCGCGCCTGTGCTCTCCGGGGGGCACCATCAAGCTGGCATCCACGCGGCTTGACACAAACGGCAAGTTTGACACCGTGGAGGTTGTCTCATAAATGAGGGTCTGTTCGTTGAAAGATTGTGCAAAAAAACGGCGTCAAACTTGTTGACTTGTCACAAAAAATTGTCTATTATATAGAGTATAACATGAAAAAAGTGAAGTAGTGGCCCGGGCTGTTTTTGAGGCGGCTCTGCGGCGGGG
>CABRXB010000042.1 GCA_902474785.1 uncultured Eubacteriales bacterium
CACCAGATAGCGGTTGCGCTCCTGCATACAGCCGCGGAAGTAGGGGCCGTTGAGGTAGAAGATCTCATCGGCCCGGTTTAAAATCTCCCGGTAACGCAGACGGTCGACCTTGGACCAGCTCTCGTCTTGCCCGTAGCAGGGCAGCACGCAGCGCAGGCGCACTTCAGGCTTAAACTGACGCAAGTAGAGCACCTGCTCGGCACACCAGGTGTCGACCCCCAGCGCCATGCCCGTGAAAAAGTGCGTCACCTTGTCCTCGTAATACAGGCGTGTGATGTTTTGCGCCAGAGCCTCGATGATGGTCTGCGCGGCGGGGTCTTTTCTGTCGACCACACCCAGTCGGTCGGGTCGGTGCCCTGTAAAGGAGCAGGCCCGCGCCTCATCCACCCATTGCAGCGCCACAAACACACCCCCTTTGTTGACAAATCAAGTCTTCACAAGAGCACCACAGTGATGCCGTTGTTGTGCCGATTCAAATCCCGATCCTTCGACAGCTCCCTGCAGGCCGAAAGAAGTTTTTGCGTGTCCTGATCAAAGATGTCAAACCGCTCTCCCGGCACAAACAGGCGAATTTCTCTTCTGTTTTGCAGCCTTGTCAGGTATTTTTGCAGCTCGACGCGAATGCGTCCGCCGCTGCCCGACGAACCGTAGCCATGGATGAACTTGATGGCCACAAGACCGCTGCGCCGTCCGTTTTTGAGCTCGAAGGTGGCGCGCCGGATGGCGGCGTCGACCAGCGGCATGCCCTCTTCGAGATTGACCGTTTTGAACATGGTTATTTCTTGGGCACGAAGATGAACCGCTCGTGCGTTCCCTCGCCGATCTTCACGCCTTTGTCGTTTGTCACCACCACCGAAAAGGTCAGGCGGCGACGGTCGATCTCGATGAGCTCGGCGTCGCAGGTGATGCTCTGCCCTTCAAGGGTGGACGCCAGATGGCGGATGTTGACCGCCGTGCCCACTGTGGTGACGCCCGGATCGAGCGCGGGGGCGACGGCGCCGGCGCACGCGCCCTCCATCACGCCGATCATGGAAGGGGTCGACAAAATGCCCGGTGCGTCGGGGTTTGTGTGTTTGGTGCAAAAGTCGGCGGTGACAACCCGCTCCACGGTGTTTTTCATTCCAACGGTGAGTTCCATATGTAAAAAGCTCCTTTCAAAATCAAAGCGATGGTCTTTCAATATGATATGGCAAAACGTGCTGTATGAGCGCGAGCCGGGCGGCTGCGGCGATCTCCCCGCCGCTCAGTCGCCCGCCTTGCCATGCAATTTTTGCGCCCTTTTTCTCATGTCTATGTCTGCGCTATTTCTGTCTGAAGCGGGCAAAAATGGCGCGTCTTCAGGCTCTTTCCCACTCTCTGCGCCAAAGGCCAATTCCATGAGATTCATCGCCATCCCCAAAGCGCATTGTCGCTACGCAAAGCAGATGGCGGTCTCGAGCGCAATTTTCATCATGTCGTTGAAGCTGGTCTGACGCTCCTGCGCCGTGGTCTCCTCGCCGGTCTCGTTGCCGTCCACCAGATCGCTGACCGTCATCATGGCCAGCGCCTTGCAGCCGTAGCGGGCGGCCAGCGTGTAGAGCGCGGCCGACTCCATCTCGGCGCCCAGCACGCCGTGGGCGGCCATCACCGCGGCGGCGTCGGGCGTGGTCTGATAAAAGGTGTCGGAGCAGAAGATGGGGCCCACATGGGGGGTGACGCCAAGTTCTTCCGCCTTTTGAACCGCGGTGCGCAGGAGCTCGAAGTCGGCGGTGGGCGCATAGTGCATGCCCTTGAAGATGGCGTCAAACATGGCGCTGTCGGTCGCTGAGGACATGGCGATGACCACGTCGCGCAGCTTTAAGGGCGCAAAGCCGCCGCAGCTTCCAATGCGGATGATGTTCTTGACATCATACATGGTCATGAGTTCGGTGACGTAGATGGCCACCGACGGCATACCCATGCCGTGCCCCATGACCGACAGGCGGCGCCCCTTGTAGGTGCCGGTGTAGCCCAGCATGCCGCGTACCTCGTTGAAGCAGACGGGGTTTTCAAAATAGGTCGTCGCAATGTATTTGGCGCGCAGGGGGTCGCCCGGCATCAGGACGGTGGAGGCGATGTCGCCTTTGTTTGCGCTGTTGTGTGGCGTCATGGTCTTCTTCTCTCCTTTTTCACGTTTGTTGTCAACGATCCGCCATGCGGCGGGTTTGCTTTTTTGTTTTGGGGCGGGCGGCTCGCTTTCCGGCGCAGGGAAAAACTTTTTTCCCACCGTTGCCCCTGCCGGTTTTGGCAAGGCACGGATACCGGCGCAATGCCCCCGCCTTTCTGCTCCAAGCAGGCGGGGCCGCGCCTCTCGCTTTTTGGCGGCTTTTGTGTCGTCTCAAAAGTTCTCCAAAGAGGGCGGCGTTCGCTTTGCATCGCCGCCATTTCAGCCCGTTGTCATCCCAGCAACTTTGGCAAAAAGCTTTGCGCCTCATAGCGCATGGGCAGACCGAAAAAGTCCGCCACCGTCGCCGCAACCGCCGCATAGGTGGGCAGCGTTCCCAGCGCCGCGCCCTGTTTCATGGCGGGCGACCACGCCAGCAGCGGCACATACTCTCTCGAGTGGTCGGTCGACGAGGTGGTGGGGTCGCAGCCGTGGTCGGCCGAGATCAACAGCAGATCGTCCTGCTTGAGCGCGCGCATGATGGTGGGCAGGGCCTCGTCAAACTGCTCGAGCGCATGGCCATAGCCCACAGGGTCGTTTCGGTGGCCATACTGCATGTCGAAATCCACCAGATTGACAAAGAGAAACCCGCGCTGCACATCGCTGAGATAGTCGAGCGTGGCCTGCACGCAGGCGGGGTTGCCGGAGGCGTGGTTGGAACCGGTCAGCCCGCGGTGGGCAAAGATGTCCTCGATCTTGCCCACGCCATAGGTGGGCACGCCCGCGGCCGTCAAATCGTCTAAAATCGTGTTGCCGGTAGGGGGCAGCGAAAAGTCGCGCCGGTTGCCGGTGCGCTTGTAGGCGCCGGGCTGTCCCACGAAGGGGCGGGCGATGACGCGACCCACGGCGTGCTCCCCTTTCAAAATCTCGCGGGCGGCGCGGCAGTAGTCATAAAGCTGCTCGGGCGGCACAATGTCCTCGTGCGCCGCAATCTGAAACACGCTGTCGGCCGAGGTGTAGACAATGAGATCTCCCGTCTTCTGGTGCCGCTCGCCCAGCTCGTCTAAAATCACGGTGCCGCTCGAGGCCCTGTTGCCCAGCACGCCGCGCCCTGTGGCGGCGCAAAAGGCGTCGATGATCTCCTCAGGAAAGCCGTTCGGGTAGGTGGGGAAGGGCGTATCCAGCCGAAGGCCGGCCAGCTCCCAGTGACCCGTTGTGGTGTCCTTGCCCTTGGACTTTTCGGCCATGCGGCCGTAGCCGCCGGCGGGGTTTTGGGGGCAGGGCAGACCGTGTACCCCTTCAATACAGCCCAGTCCCAGATCCGCCATGTTGGGCAGGGAAAAGCCCTCGCTCGTCTCGAGCACATGGGACAGCGTATTGCTGCCAACATCGCCATACTGCGCGGCGTCAGGCAGCTCGCCCACGCCCACCGAGTCGAGTACAATGAGAATTGCGCGCCTGTTCATCTGATTTCCTCCTTACTTCTGTACCTGTCTTCGCCTGCAAAGGGCGCCCATCAGCATGAGCGCGGCGGCAACCGCGACGCCGACAAACAGCGGGTCAAAAGACGGGTTGCACAGCAGCTTGACCGCGAGCACCGTCAAGGGCCCTGCCACAAGCGCGGCCAGCGCAAAGCGGGCGTCCACCTTGCCCTTTGCAAACAGCGCCCCGCAAAGAGGGGCGAATATCATGGCGCCGCGCAGCGCCATGGACATAAAGCTCCAATTTAAAATGGCCGAGGCCAGCCGCTCCCCTGTGAAAAGCAGCGTGAGCGCCAGCACCAGCGCGATGGCCCCCCGCGTGACAAGCAGCGACCCGCGATCGCTCACATCTTTCGCCAGGCGGCGGTAGACGTCCTGCGAGGCGATGGTGCCCACCCCCAGCGCGAGTCCCGCGCCCGCCACCAGCACGGTGATGAGCAGCGTCGCCAGCACCACGCCTCCCAGCCAGTCGGGCATGAATTCCAGGACAAAACGGGGAAAGGCCTGTGCCGGCGTCATGTCGGGATGGCGCATGCGCATGACCATGCCCACCAGCGCCGCGCCCAGTCCAATGGGCGGGATAAGCGCCGCCGACCACAGCGCGCCCGAGACCGCCACGCGGTCGGTGCGCCCGGCCAGCACGCTTTGGGCATAGGTCTGCGTTGAGAGCACGCCAAGCACCAGAGAGAGCCCGGCGCCGCCGTCGATCCACACGCCGCGACCAAAGAGATTCAGGTATCCCGGCAAGGCGGCGTCCAGCGCATTCCATCCGCCCGCCTGCGACAGCGCCAACAGGCCGCCCAGCGCCGCCGCCAGGCACAGCAGCACCGATTTCACCGTGCCCACCAGACCCGCGCCCCAAACGCCGCCAAACACCACATAGCACATCATGAGCGCCACGCTGAGCAGCGCGCAGGCAAAGGGCGACAGGGGCAGCAGCGCGCCCATCAGCGCCATGGCCGAGAGCACCTGCGCCACAATCGAGAGCATGGTGCCCAGAATGCCGAGCAGCGACGAGGTCAGGCCCGCCGCGGGGCCGTATTCCGCCGCCACCATCTGCTGCAGCGTCTTATGTCCGCTGTGGCGCAGCGGTCTGACGAAAAAGATTGCCAGCACAAGGCAGCCAAGCCCTGCGCCCAGCGTGAACCACAGCGCCGAAAAGCCGTTTGTGAAGGCGAGCTGCGCCGTGCCGATGGTGGAGGCACCTCCCACCAGAGTGCCCATCAGGGAGCCGATAACGATGCCTGTCCCTGCGCGCGATCCTCCTGTGGCGAAGTCCTCGGCAGAGGCGACCCGCCTGCCCGACCAGACGCCAATGCCCGTGATGGCAAGCAGCGTTGCCACAAGTCCAATCAGATGCGCCGTGCTCAGGTGCATGTCGAGCGCCTCCCGCTTTGCAAAAATATTTTTGCGCCGCTTTGTGATCGGCGCGCTCTTTTTTCCATTATACCCCCGCGCACCCCCGCTTGGCAACTCCCGACTTTTTAGCCCTGCGCTTTTGCGGCAGGCGTATTTTAGCGAAACATTGCGACATTTTGTCTTTTTTCGCGCACTGCTGTCCGAACGTTGTTTTGCCGCTGAATTTTGACTTGATGCGCCGTGCTTTCATTCCGGCGAGCCGCAAGGCGACTGCCCTTTGTCAACCGCACGGCGGGAAGGCGTTGCGCAGATCCGTCGCCGCATCATATTCCTTTCCATCGGCTGGCCTCAAAAACCCTTTGGTTTTCTTTTCGCGCGCTTCATGTTATACTGGAGCCAGCGCGGGAAACAAGGCGTTTTCCCGGAACAAGAATGCAAGGAGGTCCTTTTATGTTTGATCATATGATAGAGACTCTGCGCAAAACATCCCCTTTGATCCACTGCATCATAAATTATGTCACCGTGTCCGACGTGGCCAATATGCTGCTGGCCTGCGGCGCCTCCCCCGTGATGGCCGACGACATCCACGAGGTGGCCGAGATGTCGGGCGTGGCGGCCGGGCTGTGCCTGAACATCGGCACGCTCAACTCGCGCACGGTCGACTCCATGCTGCTGGCGGGGCGCACCGCCGCGCAGCGCGGCATCCCCATTGTGCTCGACCCCGTTGGCGTGGGGGCCACCGCCTACCGCACCAAAACCGCCGAGACGCTTCTGCGCGAGCTGCCCGTCTCGGTGCTGCGCGGCAACGTCTCCGAGATCAAGGCGGTGGCTGGCGTGGCGTCTTCCACCAAGGGGGTGGACGCCCACGCCGGCGACGCGGTCACGCAGGACAACCTGCCCGCCCTTTCAGACTTTGTGCGCAACCTTGCCCGGGAGCTGTCCTGCACCGTCGCCATGTCGGGCGCAATAGATCTGATCTCGGACGGAAACGCCGTCTACGTGGTGCAAAACGGCCACCCCATCATGCCGCGCATCACGGGATCCGGCTGCATGCTCTCGGGCGTGACAACAGCCTTTGTCGCAGCCAATGCGCAGGACCCGGCGCAGGCGGCCGCAGCCGCATATGCGGCGATGGGACTGTGCGGCGAGATCGCCCACGCCGCCCTGCGCCCCGGACAGGGCACCGGCGCCTTTCGCAGCAATCTGATCGACGCCATGAGCCTGCTCGACGACGACGCGCTGCAAAACGGCATGAACGTGCAGGTGCTGTAGCCCGTTTTTCCTGCGTCTTCACAAACGGCAAAGCCCCTGCACCGGCCCCTTTCACAAAACACAGGGCGTCAGAGCAAACGCCGCCGCACGCAGCGCAACCGGCCCTGCCGCCCCGCCGGTTGCGCAGGAGCTGCGCAACCTGGCGCGCCCTTTGCGCCTCTTTTCGCAAACGTCTAGCCCTGCGCGTCATTTGCCCTGCGGCGTCCCCATGCCGTCTGACAAGGGGCGCGCCCCGCGTCTTGCAGCCGCGAAGCGGGGCGGCCACACAAAAGGCGCGCGATCATACTCGCAGGTTTTCCCCGGAGCCGTCGCGCACCCGTAGCGCGGTGCGTGACGTCAAAAGGCGCGCTTTTTCATCGGGCCCCATTTTTGAATTTGAATGCAAATATTTCAAGAGATAACCCGCTTGAAAAAGGGCAACCTATATCACGTCTCGGGTCAGTTTAAAAAGGGAGGGGCTTGTTTTTGAACGCTTCCGGCCATACATTTTCTCTCATCTACGACATTGTGCGCCAAATTCCAACGGGCTGCGTCAGTACCTACGGCCGCATTGCCGCGCTCGCCGGCAATCGCCGATGGTCGCGCGTGGTCGGCTATGCCATGCGCGCCTGCAGAGATGCGACCGTTCCCTGCCACCGCGTGCTGCACCGCGACGGCTCCCCCTCGGCAGCGTTTCAAACAGGCGATCAAAACCTGCAGCGTCTGCTGCTCGAGGAGGAGGGCGTGCCCTTTTTGCCTGACGGAAAGGTGGATCTGTCGCGCTGCCTGTGGCCCTAGGATCGAATCGTCCCGCGCGATGGCGGGGCGGCAGAAGGGCTCGCTCATTTGGGACTATCTCACGCTGCCCGCCCCTTCGCAAAAGGGCCCAGCCGCTTTTCCAACGCCTCCATATCTCATGAGAGCCGGGAAACCCCTGAGGTTTCCCGGCTCGTTTTTCGGCCGCAACAGCGGCGATTTTCACTCGAATTTGATGTTTGCCCCGTCCTCTTTTTCGTCCTAAGACATGCAACCACGCTGCTCCTCAATTTGCAGCAAAAGAAAGGCTGGAAAGCTCATCACAAGCGGAGGTTGCCGTCCTATAACAAAAGAAACGCCGGGGCAAAGGTTAACTTTGCCCCGGCGTGGTGCCGGAGACCGGGATCGAACCGGTACGGGTATCACTACCCACGGGATTTTAAGTCCCGGGCGTCTGCCAATTTCGCCACTCCGGCAAATTTCTTTCTCATTTTATCAGCAGGCCCCACAGAAGTCAAGAGATGGCCCCGGTGCCTCGACAGGCCCTACACACAGAAAAACGGGGCCCGCTTTTGTCCGCACACCGGACGTTGATGCGCCCGAAGGCGGCCTCCAATTCAGATCGAAACTGTCCGCCGCAATCAGGGTGCAAAATCCTAATTCCCGGAAACGCCCGCTCTCCCCATGCAGCATAAGCCAGGCCAAAACCAGGCTTTGCTCATTTTCCATGTCCGACCTCAAACGCAAGCAGGGGCAGTCCCCATGGAAATTTGACAAACGCAAACCCTTGATTTTTCGCTGCCCACGGCTGCTCCGCTTCACAGGCGCTCGTGTTTTCAATCCACGCGCGTTTCGATATACATGAAAACCGGTTGCCACTCGTTGGCCGAAAGCGTCCTCGGGCCGGACTTTTGCCGGCCAGCAAAATCCCACTGTCCCTTTTGAGATGCTCGGGGTGGGCAAAAACGCCGCTGCCCCGATCGACAAAACGGCTTTTTATGCATTTGCGCACGGGGTCTTCAGTTCGGCCGAGGTTCGCTAATAGCCCTCCGGCGTCCGCCCGGCGCG